>NZ_JBEOYB010000029.1:0-90507 GCF_040296845.1 Streptomyces sp. NPDC001985 | reverse complement strand
CCGCCGTCCAGTCCCCCGCATCCTCGACCCGCTCACCGACCCACTCGGTCCCCTTCTCAACCGCGTCCTCCACCACATCCGGCGTCAGATCACTGACAATGTCCCCGATACCCACGACTCAGCTCCCCCCACCGTCCCGCTGCTGCCGGGCGCGTTCCTCGGGGGACGGCCCGAAGGTCTGGTCCACGGCCCGGTCGAACCGTTCCCGGTCCACCCCGGCGAGATCGTTGAGCGCACTCGCGCGCTGCCCGCCGATGCCCTCGGTCACCAGGGCCCGCCCGGTGTCCTTCCACACCCGCCCCGCCGCGAACCGCGCCAGCGCCTCCACGTCCGTGAACCCGCACACCCCCGCCCGCTGCCCGGCGATCCGCTCCGCCAACTCCGCACCCGCACCCGCACCCGTCACGGAACCCCCCTCCGGCTCTCGAACCCACCAGCACCGTAGGACACGGTGGGAGAACTGGCCACAGAAGGGGGTGTTCGGTGAAGGACGGGTCCGGCGACGTCTCCGGGGACGTGTCCAATGATCGGCCACGCGAGCCTGCCAGGGCATTCAGCCGGGAAGAACGCGGGGTTCTGGGCAACCCATTCTTCGGGAAATTGTCGATCCCCCAAACTACGGTGTGTCCTTTACAGCGGTTACTGGATACGTACAGGCAGGCTAGCCGACCGGGCCCTTACTGGGCGCCCCGCTGGCAGTAGCAGGCGGGCCTGTCAGGCGATGGTGGGCTGGGGACCGGGTAGCTCATAAGGTGCTCGATCCGGGGCTCGCCCTCTTGCGCAATGCTCTGTCCGGAAGGCATCGAGAGCCATGTGTGACGCGTGCGCTTCAGGTGCTGGCAGACGTCGTGCCCTCAGGTCGGGTAGCCCGATCTCCGCGGTGCCCCACGGGGGCTCCAGAGCGGAGAGCGCCGATCCCTGTGGTGAGTGATGCGCGAGAGTGACGAGGCTCGTTCAACTTCCCATGACGGATGTCCATTACAGCGAGGGCGACGCCGTTTCCATGAGGACGCCCACAGGGCTGGCAGGGCGATGCCGCATAGTGAACTCGGCTGGTCCGGCCTGGAGTCTCCCTGTTGACGGTCCCGCTGCTGTCGCTTCTTCGGTGGGAAGTGGCCCACGACCTGAACGAAGAGGGAAGCGGATGTTTGGGAACCGATCTCTTTGGGTGCCGTTGTCGACCGCATCCAAAGAGATCGCGAGAAATGTAGTAATTCTCGCGATCTCTTTGGGTACGGATGCCTCGAACCCTCCTGCCCCGGAACGCCTGCGAGGGGTCAGCCATCGGCATGATTTCTGTAGGAGTGAACGAATGCAGTTCATGACTCTGTATGGGAGGAATCCCCGCTTGGACGGGGAATGTGACGGTTCGAAGCAGCCGACGCAAAGAGATCGGGGACCATCCCCGCCTGCGCGGGGACCTGAGGTTGACAGAGAGGTTAGCAGCTGAACCTCGTGACCAACAGGAGCGGTCGGGGTCTGTGCAGGGGACCCTGCGTGCCTGGTCATTCGGCATCCTTGCAAGAGGGGGTTGATGTGGTGGGATTGAAGCTATTGACCTGCGTGTGTGTTACGCGGGGAGCCATCTCGAGCAAGTTCCTATCAGGATGCTGGCTGGACTCGCATGAGGAGGCCGAGCCTCATCTTCTGAAGAAGAAGTTCCCAGGTCGTGTCGAACAGGTCGGCCGAGCCCGCGATTGGACACGCGGCGAGTTGCAGGGCGAACCATTTTTAGATGACGCATTATTGATTGTGAGCGAGTTGAGTGCGAACGCCATCAAACATACTGCCAGTGGATTGGCTTCCGGTGAATTCTGTCTGGAGTTCGCGGTGTCGGAGCGGGTCGTTACCTTGTCGGTTGTGGATGAGGGTGGAACGGATGGCACTCCTCGCTGGAAGGGCTATGACGGTGAGGCTGAGAATGGGCGAGGTCTTGACATCGTCTTCGGTCTTGCCGATCGGGTCGTGATTCACCGAGCCTCCGCTGGGTTGAGGGTCGCTGTAGATTTTCAGCGTGCCTCAGACTCTCCGCAGCCGGGGGCGGAGCGAGGACCGGAGACACCAAATCCGCTCCGATCAGCCATTCGTCGGTCGGGTTCCGCGTGTGCGTCACTGTTCCGTCCGCACCCCCGGTGACGGCCCGGGGCGCTCTGTCGGCCACCGTGCACACTTGACCGCCGTGGCCAACGAGGCAGCGCCCGAGGGGCTCCTCACACGAGGAGCCGGTGACCCGCTCCACAGACATGTCCGCGTCCAACCACCCTGTGCCGAAATTCCCATTCCTCATCAGACGGTTGCCGATGCGATGTCATGGCGGGTGCTGGAGACGTATCGGGGGCGAGCGCACACCGGCGGACGCTGCGGGACGCACCGTCAGGGCGGCCGGTCCGGGCACGTCGTCATGAACGGTTTCCTCGGGACCGCCGGGGTCTGGGAGTGCTGGGACGCGTTCCCGGGGAGGGCGACCGGGCCGTTCCGGCCGAGCCCTTCAGGCTCTCCGCTGCACGGGTGCCGGGGGTCTTGGCGAGAGGGAGGCCTGCTGCGCGCTCGCGTCAGTATGTTCGCCGTCAGATGGAGATACCGGGTGCGTGGCCTGCGACGACTGGACGGTACGTCCGTAATAAGTTCAGGTGAAACCGGTCGAACCGGATATCGGGAATCAGGCACTTCCGCAACCGGCCCGGGGCGGGCTCGCGTCGTGACAGCTCCCATGCCGACGACCCCGACCGCCAGGACTGCCAGGGGAGATGACGAACGGCCACCATCGGATGACGGCGGCCGTTCCCGGCAGGGTCGCGGTCCGGGCGGCCGCGGGGCCGGCTCCCCGGAGTCCGGGCTCTGAGGGTGACCCGACTCAGGGCCCCCCGGGCCGCCGGCATGCCACCCCCGGCGTTCCCGCCTCAGCGCAGAAGGGCCAGCAGACCGACCCCCGGTGCCAGGGCCCCGGGCTGTCCCAGGGAGTGGAAGTCCGCCTCGACCGTCGCCAGGTCCAGGACGCCCGCCCGCACGGCGTGGTGGCGGACCACCGACCACAGGAAGACATCGAGGTTGTCGAACTGCGTGCCCGCCTCGATCACCTCCTCCTCGTGGAACCACACCGCGACCCGGCCGCTGGTCAGCACGGTGTAGTAGTTGCCTCCGCCGTCGGCGCCGATGGACCACACATCGTCGTCGGACAGCTCGGTCTCACCATCGGAGTCGAGGATGCGGCAGTCGTTGGCCTCGAAGTCGAAGGCGTACGACCAGTCGTATGTGTCGAGGCACTGCGGAAGGGAGCCTGAGCGGACGGCACGGTCGAAGCCGGCCAGCGCGGTCGCGGCGCTGGGCGGGAGCTTGGCGAGGAAGGGTTCGACCGGGCGGGTCGACGCCGGGATGTCGACCCGGGGCGCGTCGGGGAACCAGCGTGCCAGATCGCGGCGCAGTTCCCCGTTCACGTACCCGGTCAATTGATCAACGGTGAGAGACATGAGGTGAGGGTAGGGGATCTCCGCGGTGCACCGTGTCCCGCAACCGCGTTGGCCGGTCGCCACGGTGCGTTCCGCACGGCCGCTGCCGGCGAAGGCGCGGACGCGGCGCTCCCCGCCGCTCCCGCGCCCGTGGGAAACGGGTGGTGCCCCGGTGGGTTCGGTTGCCCGCCGGGGCCGGGGCGGTCAGGAGCAGGTGGCCAGGAGGACGGAGACGACGGTGCAGTGGGAGGAGGCGCTGTCGTTGGCCGGGTTGGGGTCGGCGGGTGAGGAGGCGGTCCGGGTGCCGGTGACCTTCACCGGGCCGAGGGACAGCAGGCCCAGGGGGACGCGGAACGTCTTGCTCACGTCGGCTCCCGCCGCGATGGTGCCGAAGGCGCAGGTGACGGTTCCGGCCGTGGCGGTGCAGCCGGGGGAGAGCCGGGTCGCGGTGGCGCCGGACGGCAGCTTCGCGGTGACGGTGGCCGTGGTCACCGCCTCCGGGCCCAGGTCACGGGCGGTCAGGGTGTAGGTGAGATAGGGGACCAGGATGCCCAGGCTCGGCCGGGCGGTGATGTCGACGTCGATGTCCGCGGAGGCCGTGGCGGCCGGGGTGAACGCGACGGCGTACGGTCCACTGCCGACGGGGACGGTCGCGGTGACCGTGTTCGTGGCGGTGTCGATCACCGATGCGGTGCCGCTGCCACTGTTGGCGACGTACAGTCCGCCGCCGTCGGGGGTCACCGCGACGCCGATCGGGGTGGCGCCGACATCGATGGTGGCCACGGTCGTGCCGGTGGCGGTGTCGATCACGGAGGCGCTGTTGCCGCCGATGTTGCCGACGTAGACACGGGAGCCGTCAGGGGACACCGCGGCGCCGAAGGGAGTGTTCCCGACGGGGACGGTGGCGGTCACGGCGTTGGTCGCGGTGTCGATCACGGTGGCCACCCCCGCGTGCTGGGTGCTGACATAGAGCCGGCTGCCGTCCGGGGTCACCGCGAGACCGTTGGCCCGGGCGACGGGGACGGTGGCGGTGACCGTGTTCGTGGCGGTGTCGATCACCGAGACCGCGGCGCCGCCGCTGACGTAGACACGGGTTCCGTCCGGGGCGGCCGTGGCGCTGTTCGGCAGTGTGCCGACCGGGACGGTCGCGGTAACGGTGTTGGTGGCGGTGTCGATCACCGAGACCGAGTCCGACAGGAAGTTGGTGACATAGACACTGCCGCCGCCGGGCGTCACCGCCACCCCGAACGGGCCATCGCCGACGGGGACCGTGGCGGTGACGGCGTCGGTCCCGGTGTCGATCACCGAGACCGAACCGGAGCCACGGTTGGTGACATAGGCCCGGCCGCCGTCGGGGGCCACGGCCACCCCGGAGGGCCTGTCACCGACGGGAACGGTCGCGGTCACCGCGGCGGTGGCGGTGTCCACGACCGATACATCGTCCGACTCGCTGTTGGCGATGTACGCCACCGGGGCCGCCGCGCGCTCCGGGGCGGCGGTCGCGGCCGGGACGGCCACCGCGACCAACCCGGAACAGAGCAGCGTGCCCGTGGCCAGGAGCGCGGTCAACCGCCGGCGCGACCCGACACGTGGCACCGGGCGGCGTAAGGCGGAGCGTGAAGACATGATGATGGTGTTCCCCTTCCCTGATCCGCGCCGCGACGGCGGGGACCGGCCAGCCCCTCGGGAAACCGTGGCGGGGCGGCCAACAGCCGCGGACCGCGCCGCGAGCGCTGACGACCAGGAGGTGGGCCACCCGGCCCCGACCTGCTCAGCGCCCCGGGAGGGGTCCGCGACGGTCTGCACATGCCCGACAGCCGACGCGGCGCACATCCCCGCGTCAGCGCGTTCAGCATGGCACCGCGATACCGCGCGCCGGGGCGGAATCGTCAACATCAGTACCCGCCCTCGCGCTGTGCGCCCCGCCCCGTGGAGGCGGGGGACAGCTGGGGCTCCGACGGTCCCCCCCCGCGGGTGCCGCGCTCCGGCGCGGTGGCTCTCTCCGCGCCGGAGCCGGCGCGCGGGCCCGCCGGTGCCGTCGCAAGCGCCGGGGCCGGGCCGGCGGGCCGCGACGGCACCGGTGATCCGCCGGCCCCGGCCGCACCGCCGTCCGGGCCGCGCCGCCGTCCGGGCCGTACCGCCGTCCGGGCCGTACCGCCTGGGGCGTTCACCCCCGACGGGCACACGGATCGACCTGCCCCGGCCGGTCCGTGTCCCGCACGGCGGCGGCCGGGGCCGAGGGGATCAGACCGCCGAGTCCGCGAGCAGCCTCAACGCCAGCGCCCGGGTCTCCCCGTCCGCCGTATCCGAGTTACCGGTGCCGAACGGGGGCACCGGGTCGTACTCCAGCGCCAGCTCCATCGCGCGGCCGACCTTCTCGTCCGAGAGGCGGGCGGCGAGGTGCAGACCCATGTCGATCCCGGCGGACACCCCCGCTGCCGTGATGATCTTTCCGGCCTCGACGAAACGCCCCGGCGTGTAGATCGCCCCCACGTCCTTCAGATAGGGGCGCGAGGCCCAGTACGTGGTGGCGGGGAGCCCGCGCAGCAGTCCGGCCGCACCGAGGATCAGGGAACCGGTGCAGACCGAAGCGGTCCAGTCGGTACGCCGGTGCACCCGGCGTATCCAGTCGAGAATCCGGGTGTCGGCCATCGTGGCGGTCGTCCCGCGCTCGCCGCCGCCGGGGACCACCAGCACGTCGGGACGCGTCACCTGGTGCAAGGACTTCTCCGCGGCTATCCCCAGCTCGCCGGTGTCCGTTCGGACCAGACCGGCCCGGACGGCCACCGTCGTCACCCGGACACCGGGAACCCGGCAGAGCGCTTCGTACGGTCCCACCGCGTCCAGCGCCGTGAACCCGTCGAACAGCAGCACCGCCACCTCCACCCGCTTCCGCCCGCTCTCCCCGGGGCGCTCCCGCTCCGCCGCTGCCGCCGGGCCCGCCGCCACGGTGGCAGCGATCCCCGCTCCCAGCGTCACCCCCGCCACGGTCCGCAGCACCTCACGGCGGTCCTGCCCGCACTGATCACTCATCCCTCGCCCCTCTCGCTCGCGCCCACTGTCTGTGTGCCAGAAGTCGGACGGGACGGTGGACGGGTTCCCGGGTGCCGAGCCCCGCCGGGCGGCGCCCGCCCGCTCAGGCCTTCTCCGCGGGTCCCCCGGGAGCGGCAACGCGCCGCGCGTGGACCTCCGCGAGGAGGCGTTCGGCGCGCCGGGACCGGCGCAGCAGGCGAGGTGCTCCGGCGCCCGTCGCGGCGAGGAGGATCACCGGCAGGGGGCGGCCCGCCAGGACGGCCAGGGCGATGGACCAGGGAGGGACGCCCGCCAGGGCGCAGGCCAGGACGGCGACCCGGGGGGTCCACGGCAGGAGCGAGAGAAGGGCGAGGGCCCAGACGCCGTGCCGTGCCACGAACGCGCCGGCCTCGCGCAGCTCACCCCGGCCCGGCATCAGCTCCCTCGCCGCGTCCAGCAGCCAGGGGCCGGCCAGTTGCGCGGCCGTCGCCGTCAGGAAGGCGCCGAGGGCGGAAGCGGTGACGAAGGTCAGGGCGATCATCCGCCGGCGCCGGGGGTGGAGCGCCGAGACCCCCATGAGCAGTGTCTGGTTGGGCAGGGCCGGCAGCGCGTAGTCGCTGAGCGGGAAGAGGACCAGTGCCGGAAGGAACCACCGCCGGTGGGCGGCGCGGTCGAGCCGGATCAGGATGCGGGCGGTGCGCGTGGCGGGACGGCCGCGCGCGGCCGCCGTGCGGGCGTCAGCCATGCCGCAGCGAGCGGTAGCCGAGCGACGGTGCCACGCGCATCAGGGCGGGCAGAAGACGGGTCTTGCCCACATAGATGTCCGTCCGCTCGCGGTGGATGCCCTCGACCACCGCCCGCGCCGCCTCCGCCGGGCTGATCTTGCCCCGGCCCCGGCCCGCGGTCATGTCGGTGTCGACGAGCGGGAGGATCGCGTCCATCACCTTGATGTGGGGCGCCGCGTCCTCGCACTGGTAGCGCAGGGCGCGGGTGAACGTCCGCACCGCCGACTTGGCGGCGCAGTACACGGGTGCCGAGGCCTTGGGGATGACGGCCAGCCCGCTGCTGATGTTCACGATCGCCGCCGATGGCTGGTCCCGGAGGTGGGGGAGCAGGCCCGTGGAGAGCGTGACCACGGCGTCCAGGTTGACTGCCAGCTCCCGGCGCAGGACCGGCCGGAGGTCGCCCGGCCGGGCGGTGAGGAAGTCGCTGAGGTTCTGCACCCCCGCGTTGTTGATGACGACGGAGACGCCGGGGTGACGGCCGGGCAGCCCGTCGCAGAAGGCGTCGACGGCTTCCGGGTCCGTGAGGTCCAGGGGCTCGGCCGACACCCGGTCGCCGTGCTCGGCCACGAGGTCCGCGAGCCCGTCGGGATCGCGGCCCACGGCCACCACCCGCGCGCCGAGCGCGATCAGCCGCCGGGTCAGCGCCCGGCCGACGCCGCGGGTGGCGCCCGTGACGAGAACCGTTCTGCCGGTGAGGTTCATGAGGTCCTTCTCTTTCTCTGTTCATGGGTGCGGCTCCCCGGTTCGTCGGGGGCGGGCCGCCGGAACGCCGAGCGGTAGACCGCCGGGGTCATGGCGGTCCGGAGTTTGAAGTGGCGGGTGAAGTGGGCCTGGTCCGCGTAGCCGCAGGCGAATCCGATGACCCCGACGGTGTGTCCGCCGCTCATGAGCAGCTCGGCCGCGGCCTCCGCGCGCACCGTCGCGAGCAGTCCGCTGAACCCTCCCGCGCCGGCCAGCCGCCGCTGGAGGCTCCGTGGGGGGATGCCCAGCTCGGCGGCGAGACATCCGAGCCTCCAGCGGCGCGCGGGGTCGGCGGCGAGGAGTCCGCGCGCACGCGAGGCCACGTCCCGTGCGGGGGCCTGCGCACGGGCCTCCGCGACGGGCGCGGTGTGCGACCAGGTGAACCGCCACACACCGCCGTCCCGATGGGGAGGGGACGCGGTGAAGGCGCCGTCCGAGAACACGGTGACCGGCACGGCGCCGCCCGCGGCGACCTCGACGTCCCGTGCTCCGCACAGCGGCAGCAGCGCCGTCAGCACGCCGAGGACGAGGGCGTCCTCGGCGGGCTCCGGCCCTTCCCCTTCCGGTCCGGCGTGTTCCGCGACGAGGCGCCCCGGACCGCGCTCCCGGACCACCACACGGTGACGGGAGTGGGTGAACCGCTCCAGCCGCTGCCATCGCTCGAACAGGTCGTGCGGGGTGACGGCGCCGAGCAGCGCGGCGACGGCGGGGTCGGACGAGACCGCCGGCAGCGCCGAACCGACGCGGAGCAGCGGCAGGAGGCCGTGCTCGCGGGCGAGGCCGGTCAGGAATCCCCGCTTCACCGCGAACGGGAGCAGGGCCCCGTCGCTCACGGGTGCGACGGCGTCGATGCCCTCGGCCGCCAGCGCGCGCTGGACCAGTTCGAGCAGTCTGGCGCTCGCGTACTCCTCCATGACCGTTCCTTCCTCCCGCTTGCCGGCAACGGTAGATCCGGCCCCGCGGGGTGTCTTGAACGATCACGCCACACGATCCGCCGCTGGAGGGGCGGGGAAGGAGGGGCGGGGAAGGAGGGGCGGGGAAGGAGTGGCGGGGGAGGAGGGGAGGAGAGGAGGGGACCTCGGGTCAGGGAGCGCAGACGACGCCCGAGCACTGGGCGGACTCGGCGTTGCCGCTCGCCCGGTTCCCCCCGCCGTCGGCGTTGCCGGGCTCGGCGAAGATGCCCCAGCCGTCGTTGTCCCTGGCGGTGTTGGACTGAAGGGTGTGGACGGCCTTCGAGACGAGGATGCCGCCGCTCTGGTTGGCGTTGGTGGTGTTGCGGACCAGCCGGTTGCCGGTCCCGGGTGCCGCCTCCCCCTCGATGTGGATGCCGAGTGATCCGTTGTGGCCGGCCTGGTTGAGCCGCAGGGAGTTGCCGAGTGAGAGCTTCAGACTGATGCCGTCCCCGCTGGTGTGGTCCGCGGTGTTGGACTCGATCAGATTGCGGTCTGACTCGCTCAGTTCGATGCCGCCGGTGTTTCTGCTGACGTCGTTTCCGGTGACCGTGTTGTCGTCGGCGGACTGAAGGACGATCCCGCTGTCGCCGTTCTCCTGGAGCGTGTTGGACAGCAGCCGGTTGCCGGTGGAGTCGGAGACGGTCAGCCCGGCGTCCTGGTTCAGGGAGGACACATTGCCCTGGACGAGGTTGCCGTTCGAGCCGAGCCGCAGGGCGATCGCGCCGTCACTGCTGTTGGCGACGGTGTTGCCCAGCAGGCTGTTGCCGCCGGCGCCCTCCAGGATCAGTCCGCCGTCCCCGCTGTCGTCGATGTGATTGTCCTCCAGGCGGTTGTCGGCGGAGTTCAGTACGAGGACGCCTTCCCCCTGGTTGGCGGTGATCGTGTTGCCGGCGATCACATTGCCGCTCGACCCTCCGGTCAGCACGACGCCCCGCTGGGCCTGCCGTTCGATGATGTTGTCGCGGACGCGGTTGCCGGTGTCGGCGTTGTCGAGCTGGACACCGGAGAGTTCGTTGTCCTGGATGGTGAGTTTTTCGATGACATTGCCCGAGGCGCCGGGGTCGAGCCGGGCTCCGTGGTCGAACTGCCGCACATGGGCGGGGGCACCGCCGCCATTGGTGACGAGGGTGTCGTCGAAGCCGTTGACGCGGATGCCGGTACCCAGGCCGACGCCGTCGATGGTGTGGCCATTGAGGTCGATGGTGAGGCCGTTGCCGCCGACGATCAGGCCGTCGCCGGGGCAGTCGAGCAGATCGGCGGTGAGCACCACACCGGTGGTCACCGTCTGGCCGCAGGAGAGCGGTGCGGCGTGGGCCGTCGACGGATGCACCGAGAGACTGAACAGCGCGGCGGCTCCCGCCGCCGCGAACCACCCTGAAGGAAGCGTTCTGGAGAGGCGGATCATGCCGGGACTCCTTCTGCCATGTGTTGCCAGGCCGAGCCTGCGCAGCCGGGTGCGGACCCTGGGGCAGGCGACGAGACGGATGGCTCGTCCTCCCGCACAGGGTCAAGCGACGGCCTTCCGAAGGCTATGAACCGGCAAAGAATGACCTGACCCGAGCGGAGATTGTCCGAATCATGGATTTGGGTGCTGTATTCACCCATCCATGCGTTTTGCTGTCTCTGCCCTGACAGGGGATGCCGTGGGGGAATCCGGCCGCCGCGCGCCCGGGCCGGC
The DNA here is from genome assembly GCF_040296845.1 of Streptomyces sp. NPDC001985. Lineage (NCBI taxonomy): Bacteria > Bacillati > Actinomycetota > Actinomycetes > Kitasatosporales > Streptomycetaceae > Streptomyces > Streptomyces sp. NPDC001985. The sequence goes on along the minus strand of NZ_JBEOYB010000029.1, from coordinate 79,892 downwards.
CGGCGGGCGCGGCCCCTCCTCCGGTCAGGCCCCCTTCACGAAGACGAGCACCTCCGTGGAGGCGACGCCCATGGGCGCCAGAAAGCTCGCCTCCAGCCGGCAGCCGAGGGTCGCGAAGAGGTCCACGCAGGTCCGGCGCGGTATGGCGGCCGGGTACGAGCCGTGCCCCGCGCCACCCCGCGTCGCCCAGGTGCCCACGGTGGCCGGGTCCAGACAGGTCTCCGTCATGACGTCGAAGACGATCCGGCCACCGGGCCGGGTGACGCGGGCCATCTCGAAGAAGTAGCGGACGGCGCAGAGGAAGGTCACGGTGTTGAAGACCTTGTGGGCCTGGACGAGGTCGACACTGCCGTCGGGCGTCGGGGCGAGACTGCTTCCCGAGGCCGGCTGGGCGATCACACCGAAGGTGTCCACCAGATACGCGGCCCAGGGCGCCGCCGTCTCGTATATCTCGTAGCGGCCCGGTGAGCACTCCTTGAGTGTCTTCTCCAGGTACCGTCCGGACCCGGGGCCGATCTCCAGCGCCGTGTCCGGGCCGGCCGCGAAGACGCCGAGAGCCCGCAGTTCGTCGATGGTGGACTGGGTGGCGCCGGGCGTCCCGTTCATCACCGCGTCGATGTGGTCGCCGACCGACAGTCCGGCCGCCCGCGCGGCCCGCATCGTCGCCTCGAACGGGATGAAGTCGTCGACGCCCCCCAGATTGTTGGCGCTGCGCACGATGTCGAATCCGGTGCGCCCCAGGAGCCGCTTGACCCCGGACTTCACCGCTGACGTTCCCCTGCCTGCCGCCTTCATGAGGCATGCCCCCCAGGTCGTCTCCACCCTCGGTGTGCCAGCATAGGATCGCGGGCGCGGTGGCGCAGCGGGACGGTGAATTCGCTCCGCGACCGCCGGAGCGCGCGCCCCGGCCGCAAGCCCCCTCCGGGCATCGGCGGTCTCCGCGCGTCCACGCTCGCCGAACCCCCGCGCTCCCCGGCCTCCCGTCACTCTCCTCCCGTCCTCCCGCGCGGACGGCTCCGGCCTCCGTTCCCGGCCCCGGAGGGTGTCCCCGTCCACGGCCGGCGACCGAGGGCAGCAAGTTAATCGTCAGTAACTGAAGTGGCTGATGTCCCGCACTTCCGGATACCTGCCCAAAGCCTTGTTCCAACAGGTTACGAGTGGTTCACTTCACGCCACCAGGTCGTGTTCCGAGGAGGCTCCCATGGCTGTTGATCAGCACGCGCAATCCGGTTCGGCCTCAGGAGGCGCGGACCGGACCCAGGACCCTTCCGTCAGGCGCCGGGCCTGGGGAGTCCTCGCCCTGCTGGTCTGTCTGATGCTCGTCAACTACGCGGACAAGGTCGTCGTGGGCCTGGCCGGCGTCGACATGAAGAAGGATCTGGGCCTGGACGACGCCCAGTTCGGCGTGATCCAGAGCAGCTTCTTCTGGCTCTTCGCCGTGGGGTCCATCCTCGGCGGCTGGCTGGGCGGCAAGATCCGTGCCCGCTGGCTGCTGGCGGGGATCGCGGTCATCTGGGCGCTGAGCCTGGCGCCGATGGCCGCGCAGGCGGGCTTCACCACGATCATCGCCTGCCGTGTCCTCCTCGGTTTCGCGGAGGGGCCGACCACGGCTCTGGCCATGCAGGTCGCCCACTCCTGGTTCCCCGCCCACAAGAGGGCGGTCCCCAGTTCGATCGTCGTCGCGGGCGCGGGCATCGGGCCGCTCATCGCGGCGCCGGTGCTGACCTGGGTGATCGCGGAGTACTCCTGGCGCATGGCCTTCGGCACCCTGGCCGTGTTCGGCGCGGCCGTCGCCCTGCTGTGGCTGCTCGCCGGCGACTCCGGCCCGGAGGCGGCCGGCGGCTCCCACGGCCACGGCGCCGGAGCCCCGGCGGCGCTGCCGGAGCGGGTGCCGCTGGCCCGGCTCTTCGGGACCGGCACGCTCATCGGCATGACGCTGCTGTTCTTCGTGGCGTACGCCAACACCTCGGTGAAGGTGAGCTGGCTGCCGCTCTATCTTCAGGAGGGCCTGGGGTACGACGCCAGGACGGCGGGCAACCTGGTCGCCCTGCCGTATCTGGGGAGTGCCATCGCGGTGATCCTCGCCGGAGTGGTCTCCCGTGTGCTCACCCGGCGCGGGATCGGCAACCGCGTCACCCGCGCCATCCTGCCGGCGGGGCTGGTCCTCGCCTCCGGGGTGTGCACCATCGGCTTCTCCTCGCTGGACCGGGGCGCCCCGCAGATGGCGCTGCTCATCCTCGGCTCCTGTCTGAACTCCGCCGGGTACGGCGTCGCCTTCGCCGGGCTCGCCGATGTCGTCCCGGCCGCCCAGCGCGGCACCGTCTTCGGCATCGTCACCGGCGTCTACAGCCTGGGCGGGATCATCGCCCCCATGGTGATCGGCCGGCTGGTCGCCTCGGGCGATTCCGTCGCGGCGGGGTACGGGGAGGGATTCCTGGTCCTCGGCGTCACGATGATCATCGGTGCGGTGATCGCGCTGATCCTCGTCCACCCGGACCGGGACGCCGGGAAACTCACCGCCGGGACCTGACCCGGTCCGCTTCCCCGACTGAACCGCCCGCAGCTCGGAACGATCCGAGCGGTGGGCGGTTCTGTGGTTATCAAGGATTCACCTCCGCATCGAGTCGCCGCCTGTCATGGGAGAGGAAGTGAACGGCTTCTTATGGCTGCTCCCGGTACACCGTAGCGCCGGGAGGCATGGGGGCGGGCCTCGGCGAGGAGAGTGGCTTGATTCTCGACGAAAACCGATTGGTGTGCTCATCAATGCCTTGACAGCAGGCAACTTACCGAGAAAAGTGAAGGAGCGCTAACTAGGAACTGGAGATGTTATGAGTCGCAGAGCCCTGGTGGCCGGAGTGGGTATGGTCCCGTTCGCCAAACCCAGCGCCGCCAAGACGTACGACGAGCTGGGCGCGGGCGCGGTGCGCGCCGTCCTGGCGGACGCGGGACTGTCGTACGACCGCATCCAGCAGGTGTACGCCGGGTACGTCTACGGCGACTCCACCTGCGGCCAGCGCGTCGTCTACCGGTTCGGTCTCACCCGGGTGCCCGTGCTCAACGTCAACAACAACTGCGCCTCGGGCTCCTCCGCGCTGTGGCTGGCCCGGCAGGCCGTCGAGAGCGGCGCGGCCGAGTGCGCGCTCGCCGTCGGCTTCGAGCAGATGCCGCCCGGCGCCCTCAGCGCCAAGTGGCAGGACCGCCCGCTGCCGCTCACCGACTTCGCCGAGGCGCTGCGGGAGGTCCACGACGTCGACCCGGACCTGCCGATGACCCCCCAGTACTTCGCCGCCGCCGGCGTCGAGTACATGGAGAAGTACGGGATGAGCGCCGAGACCTTCGCCAGGGTCTCGGTCAAGGCCCGCGCCCACGCCGCCCACAACCCCTACGCCGTCTTCCGCGATCCGATCACCCTGGACGAGGTCCTCGGCGGACCGCGGATCGCCGGGCCGCTCACCCGTCTCCAGTGCTGCCCGCCCACCTGTGGCGCCGCCGCCGCGATCGTCTGCTCCGAGGAGTTCGCCGCCCGCAACGGCCTCACGCCCAGGGTCGCCATCGCCGCCCAGGCGCTCCACTCCGACGCCGCCGGCCTCTTCGACAGGAAGAGCGCGATGTCCCTGGTCGGCACCGATGTGACGCGGGCCGCCGCCCAGGAGGTCTACGAGAGGGCCGGTGTCGACCCCCGGGACATCGGGGTCGTCGAGCTGCACGACTGCTTCACCGTCAACGAGGTCCTCACCTACGAGGGCCTGGGCCTGTGCGAGGAGGGCGGCGCCGAGAGGTTCATCCTCGACGGCGACAACACCCACGGCGGCAGGGTCGTGACCAACCCCTCCGGCGGCCTGCTCTCCAAGGGGCACCCGCTGGGCGCCACGGGACTCGCCCAGACCGCCGAGATCACCTGGCAGCTGCGCGGCGAGGCCGGGGCCCGGCAGGTCGACGGCGTGACCCTCGGCCTCCAGCACAACCTCGGCCTCGGCACCGCCGGAGTCGTCACCCTGTTCGAGAAGGTGGACTGACCATGGCCATCGACCCCGCCGTCATCGGCACCCGCACCGACGCGTTCGAGACCCGGGCCGAGCGCGGCCGGCTGCGCTTCTTCGCCCGGGCCACCGGCCAGACCGACGCCGTCTACACGGACCCGGCCGCCGCCGCGGCGGCGGGCCACCGGGACCTGCCGGTACCGCCGACCTTTCTCTTCTGCCTGGAGATGGACAACCCCGACCGGGGCGCGTTCCTCACGGACCTCGGGATCGACGTCCGCACGGTCCTGCACGGCGGCCAGGAGTTCGCCTACCACGCCCAGGCGTACGCCGGTGACCCGCTGACCTTCCGGACCGAGGTCACGGACGTGTACGCGAAGAAGGGCGGCGCGCTCCAGTTCGTCGTGCGCGCCACCCATGTCACCCGCGACGGCGAGCCGATCGCCACCCTCACCGGCACCGTTGTCGTGCGCGACCCGAAGGCGGCCCTGTGATGCCCACCCTGAACCCGGGCGACAGCCTCAGCCTGGAGGCCCCGAAGATCACCCGTACCGTGCTCGCGCTGTACGCGGGGGCGTCGGGCGACCACAACCCGGTGCACATCGACACCGACGCCTGTCACGCCGTGGGCATCCCCGATGTCTTCGCGCACGGCATGCTCTCCATGGCGTATCTGGGCCGGCTGCTCACCGACTGGGTCCCGCAGGAGCGGATCGTCTCCTACGGGGTGCGCTTCTCCGCGATCACCCCGGTCAACGCCACCCCGGTCTGCACGGGCACCGTCACGCGGGTCGCGGACGGGGTCGCCCACCTCGACCTCACGGTCTTCCTCCCCGACGGCACCGTGAGCCTCCGGGGCTCCGCCGCCGTCACCGTCGACTGACACATCCAGCAACGAGACAAGGGCTGTGCACATCATGGGAACCCTGGACGGCAAGACCGCCATCGTCTCCGGCTCGGGCCGGGGCATCGGCCGCGAGGTCGCGCTCAAACTCGCCGCCGAGGGGGCGAGCGTCGTCATCAACGACCTCGACAAGGCGCCGGCCGAGGAGACCGTCGCCGACATCACGGCCGCCGGCGGCCGGGCCGTCGCCTGCGTCGGCTCGGTCACCGAGGAGGGCTTCGCGGACCGCTTCGTCACCACCGCGACCGAATCCTTCGGCGGCCTGGACATCATCGTCAACAACGCCGGATACACCTGGGACACCGTCATCCAGAAGATGACCGACGAGCAGTGGGACGCCATCCTCGACGTCCACCTCAAGGCGCCGTTCCGCATCCTGCGGGCCGCCCAGCCCTACATCAGGGCGAACCCGACCGAGTACCACCGCAAGGTCGTCAACGTCTCCTCCACCTCCGGCCAGTACGGCAACCCGGGCCAGGCCAACTACTCCTCCGCCAAGGCCGGTGTCATCGGCCTCACCAAGACCATGGCGAAGGAGTGGGGCCGGTACCGGGTCAATGTCAACGCCGTGGCCTACGGCTTCATCCTGACCCGGATGACCGAGGCCACCGCCGCCGACGACGCCACCGTGGAGATCGGGGGCCGCCGGATCAAGGTCGGTGTCAGCCCGCAGATCGCCGAGGCCGTCAGGCGCACCAACCCCTTCGGCCGCCCGGGGACCCCGGCCGAGGCCGCCGGCGCGATCTACCTGCTCTGCACGCAGGAGGCCAACTACATCAGCGCCCAGGTCGTGACCGTCGACGGCGGTTCCCGCTGACCCGGGCCACCGCGCCGACCCCGGCGCCGCCCCGCCGGCCGGCCGCGACGACGGCCGAGGGCGGCGCCCCGCACCGACTCCGCAACGAACCCAGGGACCCGTCATGAAGCGCAACATCTACACCCGGGAGCACGAGGCGTTCCGGGCGATGATCCGGGACTTCATCGCCAACGAGGTGGTGCCCCACTTCGACCGGTGGGAGAGGGACAACCTCGTCGACCGCGACCTCTTCCGCAAGCTCGGCGCGCTGGGCGTCATGGGCTTCGACATCCCGGAGGAGTACGGCGGCTCCGGTGACACCAGCTACAAGTTCCAGGTCGTCATCACCGAGGAGTGCGCGCGCGCCGGGGTCTCCCTCGGCCACTACGGCGTCTCCACCGGCATTGTCCTCCCCTATCTGCTGAACCTCGCCGACGAGGAGCAGAAGAGGCGCTGGCTGCCCGGCATCGCCTCCGGCGAGACCCTGCTGTGCATCGCCATGACCGAGCCCGGCACCGGCTCCGACCTGGCCGGTATCCGCACCACGGCCACGCTGTCCGACGACGGCACGCACTACGTCCTCAACGGCGCGAAGACCTTCATCACCGGCGCCCGCAACTCCGAACTCTGCGTGGTCGCGGCCCGCACGGCCCCCGCCACCGCCGAGGACCGCCGCCACGGCCTGAGCCTGCTGGTCGTCCCGACCGACAGCGAGGGCTTCGCCTACGGCCGCAAGCTCGACAAGATCGGTCTGCGCTCCTCCGACACCTCCGAGCTGTCCTTCACCGATGTCCGCGTCCCGGCCGGGAACATCCTCGGCGAGCCGGACAAGGGCTTCTCCTACCTCGGACGGAACCTGCCCCGCGAACGTCTCCAGATCGGCGTCGGCGCCGTCTCCTCCGCCGTCGCCGCCATCGCCTTCGCCCGTGAGTACGTGCTGGAGCGCCAGGTCTTCGGCAAGCCGGTGGCCGCCTTCCAGAACACCAAGTTCGTCCTCGCCGAGTGCGCCACCGAGGTCGAGGCCCTCCAGGCCATGGTCGACAAGGGGATCGAACTCGACGACTCCGGCGAGCTGACCGGAGCCGACGCCGCGAGGATCAAGCTCTTCGGCACCGAGGTCGCCGCACGCGTCATCGACAAGTGCCTCCAGCTCCACGGCGGTTACGGCTACATGCTGGAGTACCCCATCGCCCGGCTGTACGCCGACACCCGCGTCTCCCGCATCTACGGCGGCACCAGCGAGGTCATGAAGACCATCATCGCCAAGGACCTCGGTCTGTAGACCGCTCCCCGTGCGCCCCGGCCGCCCCGCTCCTCCCGCGCGGGCCGGCCGGGCGACGGCCCGCTCCACCCCGCCGCCCTCCCGGAACCGAAGGAAGCCGAGACACTTGAGCACCACCGCATCCACCACCACCGGCGCCCTGGCCGGTATCCGCGTCGTCGAACTGGGCGGCATCGGGCCCGGCCCCTTCGCCGGAATGCTCCTGGCCGACCAGGGCGCCGAGGTCGTCCGCGTCGACCGCCCGGCCCTGGCGGGCACCGCCTCCGGGCACCCGGTCCTGCACCGGGGCCGCCGCTCGGTCGCCCTCGATCTGAAGGACCCGCGGGGCGTCGAGGCGGCACTCGCGATCATCGACACCGCCGACGCCCTCGTCGAGGGCTTCCGCCCCGGCGTCGCCGAGCGCCTGGGCCTCGGCCCCGGGATCTGCCTCGCCCGCAACCCCGGGCTCGTCTACGGCCGGATGACCGGCTGGGGCCAGGACGGCCCGCTCGCCCAGGCGCCCGGACACGACATCAACTACATCGCGGTGGCGGGTGCGCTCGGAGCCCTCGGCGCCGCCGGCGAGAACCCGCCCGTACCGCTCAACCTCTTCGGCGACATGGGCGGCGGCGGGATGCTGCTCGCCCTGGGCATCACCACCGCGCTGCTGAGCGCGGAGCGCACGGGCAGGGGCCAGGTCGTCGACGCCGCCATGACCGACGGCACCGCCGTCCAGCTCGCCCTGATCCACGGACTGCTCGCGGTGGGGCGCTGGGAGGACGCCCGCGGCGTGAACCTCTTCGACGGCGGTGCCCCCTTCTACCGTACGTACCGCACATCCGACGGCGGCCATATGGCGGTCGGCAGCGTCGAGACACCGTTCTACGCGGCCCTGCTGGACGTCCTCGGCCTGGCCGGCGACCCGCTCTTCGCGCGGCAGCACGACCGCGCCGCCTGGCCCGCGATGAGCGCCCGCCTCGATGAGGTCTTCGCCGGCCGGACCCGCGCCGAGTGGACCGCCGTCTTCGACGGCACCCCGTCCTGTGTCACCCCGGTGTACGGCCTCACCGAGGCCGCGAGCCACCCGCACAACGTGGCACGCGGCACGTACTACACGGAGAACGGCCTCCTCCAGCCCGCCCCCGCGCCCCGCTTCAGCGGCACACCGGCCGCCACTCCGCGACCCGCCCCGGTGGTCGGCGCCCACACCCGCGAGGTGCTCACCGAGGCGGGTCTGGACGCGGACACCGTCGACGCCCTCGCGCCGCGCGTCTGACGGACCGGGCTCACCCGCCCGTCACGGCAGGGCGACGGGGAAGTGCCGCGGGGGCTCCTCCAGCAGCCCGTGGAGGGTGGTGAGAACACCGGTGTCGCCCTCCGTGACCACGGAGCCCGAGCCGATGCCGTCGCCGAAGGCCGTCTCCCCGGCGAGAATCCGGTTGAGCGTGGCGCGCTCCAGCCGCAGGGTGAGCTGCGGGGCCTCCCCGTCGGGGGCGTCGCCGCGCATCGGTGTGAGCACACCGTTGCCGACCAGGACCGTCCACACCTCGTCGGTGTCCGTGAACTCCCACCGCAGCAGCAGCCGGTGGGCGGCGGCGCGCGGCCCGTCGAGGCGGACGGCCAGGGACTGGAAGATCTGCCCGGTCGTCAGCCCGGCGAGCATGTCCGGGCTCCGGTGGTGCGGTTCGCTGCCGGCGGGCCCGTCGGAGCCGGTCCGCAGCTCCTGGGCTCCGGTGAGGTAGAAGTTGCGCCAGACGCCGTTCTCCTGGGCGTGCCCCAGCCTCTCGAAGGTCAGCGCCTGGAGCTCACGGGCCCCGGTGTGCTCCGGTTCGGCGAAGAGCACATGGTTCAGGACCTCGGCGACCCAGCGCGGATCGCCCTCGTCGAACGACCGGCGGGCCCTGGCCACGACGGCGTCGGCGCCGCCCATGAACTCCACGTAACGACGGGCCTGTTCGACCGGCGGGTGCTGCCACAGATGGGCCGGATTGCCGTCGAACCACCCCATGTAGCGCTGGTAGACGGCCTTGATGTTGTGGCTGAGGGAGCCGTAGTAGCCCCGGACGCTCCAGGCCGCGTTCAGCTCCCCGGGGAACGCGGTGATCTCCTCGGCGATCTCCGGGCCCGTCAGGCCCCGGTTCATCAGCCGCACCGTCTGGTCGTGGAGGTACGCGTACGCGTCCCGCTGTTCCGTGAGGATACGGCGCACCTCGGCATGGCCCCAGGTCGGCCAGGTGTGCGAGCCCATGAGGACTTCGGCGTCGGCGAAGAGCCCGACGCACTCGGTGATGTACGCCGCCCAGGCGCGGGCGTCCCGGACGAGCGCCCCGCGCAGCGTCAGCACATTGTGCAGCGTGTGGTTGACCATCTCGGCGATGAGCAGGACCTTGTGGTCCGGGAAGTAGAAGTTCATCTCCGAGGGGGCCTCGGCGTCGGGCGCCATCTGGAAGACGAATCGCACCCCGTCGAGCACCAGTTCCTCGCCGGTGCGGTGGATGGTGCGGGTGGGAGGGAGCAGCCCGATGGTCCCGGTCGAGAGCGCCTGGGCGATACCGAAACCGACCGTGCCCTCGGGGCCCGGGGGCAGGGACTTGCCGTACATGTAGACGGCACGGCGGCGCATCGCGGGGCCGGCGAAGACGTTCTCGCTGACCGCGTGCTCCATGAAGCCCTCGGGCGCGACGATCTCCACCCGGCCGGCGGCGGCGTCCCCGGGCGTGGTCACCCCGAGCACGCCGCCGAAGTGGTCGCCGTGGCTGTGGGTGTAGACGACGGCCCGGACGGGGCGGTCGCCCCGGTTGCGGCGGTACAGCTCCATACCGGCGGCAGCGCACTCCTGGGAGACCAGCGGGTCGATGACCACCACACCGGTGTCGCCCTCGACGATGGTCATATTGGAGACATCGAGGCCGCGGACCTGGTAGAAGCCGGGGGCGACCTCGAACAGCCCCTGCGCGGTGTTGTGTCCCGCCTGCCGCCAGAGACCGGGGTGCACGGTCGGCGGACACTCCTGCCCGGTGAGGAAGGACCAGCGGTCGTTGTCCCAGACGACCCGGCCCGCGGCGTCGCGGATGACGCAGGGGTCCAGCCGGTCGACCAGGCCGCGGTGCGCGTTCTCCCGGTCGCCGCTGTCGTTCCAGTCGGGTTCCTGTGTGGTGGTCATGGTGTCCCGTCTCGCGGAGGGGGAGTCAGCCGCGCAGGAGCGCGCGGCCGATGATGAGCTTCTGGACCTCGCTGGTGCCTTCGTAGATGCGCATCACACGGACGTCGCGGGAGATGCGCTCGACCGTGGTCTCGCGCATGTAGCCCATGCCGCCGTGGATCTGCACCGCGCGGTCCGCGACCCGGCCGGCCATCTCGGTGGCGAACAGCTTCGCCGTCGACGGACCGATCCGGGTGTCCTCCCCGGAGTCGAACCGGCGGGCGACATCGAGGACCAGGGCGCGGGCCGCGTCCAGTTCGGCACGGCTCTCGGCGAGCATCGCCTGCACGAGCTGGAACCGCCCGATGGGCTCCCCGCCCTGCTTGCTGTGACGGGCGTACTCCACCGACTCCTCCAGCGCCCGGGCGGCCTGGCCGACGCAGAGTGCGGCGACATGGACCCGGCCCTTGGCGAGGGAGCGCATGGCGGCGCCGAAGCCCCGGCCGGTGGTGCCGCCGACGAGGGCCGCGTACGGGACCCTGACCTTGTCCAGGAAGACCTCGGAGGTCCATGCGCCGGCCTGGCCGGTCTTGGCGTCCTTGGGCCCGATCACGAGCCCCGGTGTGCCCTGCTCGACCAGGAAGCAGGAGATGCCGTCGGTCGTCCCGCCGCCCTCACCGGTGCGGGCGAAGACCATGAGGACGTCGGCGACCGCCGCGTTGGTGATGAACCGCTTGGCCCCGCTGATCTCGTAGCACCCGTCACCGGTGTCCACGGCGCGGGTCGTCATCCCGGACGGATCGGACCCCGCCTCGGCCTCGGTCAGCGCGAAGGAGGCCACCGCGCCCCGGGCCAGTCTCGGCAGCCAGGTCTCCCGCTGCTCCCGGGTGCCCTGGTTCACCAGCACCTGGCCGGCGATGCCGATATTGGTGCCGAACATCGAACGGAACGCGAGGCTGGTCCAGCCGAACTCGAAGCACAGCCGGGCGTCCTCCTCGACCCGGGCGCCCATGCCGCCGTACTCCTCGGGCAGGGTGTAGCCGAACAGGCCCATGTCCACGGCCTTGCGCCGGATGTCGGCGGGGACCTCGTCGGCGAGCTCGATCTCGCGCTCGCGCGGCACGACATCCGTGCGGATGAAGCGGCGGACCGCTCCCAGTATGTGTTCGAACGCGGCACTGGCGCTGTCCATGGGTTCTCCTTGTCGTTGAAGGGTCGGGCGGAAGGGACACAGGGTCAGCGGCGGTCGTCGTGGAGACACTCTCTGAGCCGCGACTTGAGGATCTTTCCGGTCGGTGTCAGCGGCAGTGTGTCCACCACCCGCAGCTCACGGACCCTCTGATAGGGGGCGACCCGTGCGGCGACATGCGCCATCACCTCGTCGAGGACCTCCCGGCCGCTCCCCGCCGCGAACCGGGGGCGCAGGACGACGAAACCGACCGGGATCTCCCCGAACTCGGGGTGCGGGCGGCCGACCACCGAGGCCTGGGCGATCGCGGGGTGGGAGCAGAGAAGCTCCTCCAGCGGCTGCGGATAGACGTTGTACCCCTTGTAGATGAGCATGTCCTTCGCCCGGCCCACCAGGAACAGAAAGCCGTTCTCGTCGAAGTGGCCCATGTCGCCGGTGCGCAGCCAGCCGCCCGCGAACTGCTCGGCGGTCAGCTCGGGCTCGTCCTGGTAGCCGTCGGCGATCTGCGGGCCGCGCGCCCAGATCTCACCCGTACCGCCCTGCTCCCGCACCGTGACACCGTCCTCGGCCCGGATCTCGATCTCGGTGTTGGTGATGGTGACGCCCACGCTCCCGAGCGGGGTCTCGATCTCCGCTCCGGGGGGCGACACCGTCAGGCCCATGGTGGCCTCGCTCAGCCCGTACCCCTCGGTGACGCCGGCGGTGGGGAAGGCCGCGCGCAGCTCGCCCAGCGCGGTGGTGTCGATCGGCGCGGCACCGGAGGTGATCATGCGTACGGACGAGACGTCCCGTCTGCCCAGCTCGGGGCTGCGCAGCATGGCGTGGTACATGGCGGGGGAGCCGGACATATGGGTGACGCCGTAGCGCTCGATGTCGCGGATGAACTGGTCCGCGTCGAACCTGCCGCCGGTGATGACCGCGGTGGCGCCGAGGAGGGTGTTGCTGTTGTGGCCGACCAGGCCGAGACCGTGGAAGAACGGCGCGATGGCGATGTTGCAGCCCTGGCCCGGCACGATCGTCCCCGGCGCGGGATCGTCGGTACGGGTGACCCGCACGCCGCCTTCGGCGTCCAGGCTCGGCAGGGACGACGAGCGCCAGCAGCCGGTCTGGAGCACATTGGCGACGACATTGCGGTGCAGCACCCGTACCGCCTTGGTCCGTCCGGTGGTGCCGCCGGTCAGCTGGAGGTGCGCGACCAGCTCCGGGTCGACGGGACTGTCCGTCAGCGGCTCACCGGACAGCAGCTCCGCGAGGGGGACGGAGCCCGTGGGGAGGACCGCGTCCGAGGGGGCCGGCCCGGCGGCCGTGCCGGGGACGTGGACCAGGAGCCGGTCCCCCTCCGGAGCGGCCTCGCGGAGCGCGGCGGCGTTGGCGGGGTGGGTGAAGACGGCCTTCGCGCCGCAGTCGGCGAGCTGGGCGCGCAGCGCGGCGGCCGGCTGGGCGGGGTTGAGCGGGGCGACCGCGAGGCCGGCGCACAGGGCGCCGTAGTAGGCCACGACATACCAGTAGGTGTTGGGCATGTGCAGCGCCACGGCGTCGCCGGGCTCCAGGCCCCGGGCGCGCAGCCCGCCGGCCACCCTGAGCGCCGCCGCGCGCAGCTCGGCGAAGGTCAGGGACTCCTCGCCGTCCAGCAGGGCGACGCGGTCCGGATACGCGCGGGCCGCGCCCGCGAGCAGGGCGTCGACGCCCACATCCGGGATGTCGAGGGACGGCGGCATGTTCTTCGGCCAAGCGTGGGGCACGGGTTCTCCTGGCGGCTTCACAGTGGACGGGGGCGCTGGATGTTCGGTGCGTGGTGGAGCCGGGCTCCGGTGGCGCGAGCGGGTCAGGCGGGGATCGTCGGCGCGGCCCGTGGCGGGTTCCCGAGCGCCGAGGCGAGGAGCCCCGGTGCCGAGGACCAGGTGACGCCGGCGAGGAGCCCCGGGACATCGGCGCCGCAGGCGGCGAACTTCCCCGCCAGCTCCCCCGGGGCCGGCGGGCGCAGTGGCGAGCCCGGCGGCTGGGCGAGGCTCGTACGGAGCGCGCTGCCGTCGGCCAGCTCCAGCCGGATGTCCACGGCACCGGAGAGCAGCCCGTTCCCCCCGGGCGTGCGCACGACCTCGGTGACCTCCATCAGCCGTCGCGCCTCGGGTCTGCCGACCGCCGCGTCCGTGAAGGACGTGAAGTCCGGGAAGCGGTCGAGGAGCGCGGTCGCGATGGCGTACGGCATGCTGAACCTGGCCTCCAGGCCGGTGCGGGGCCGGTCGTGGATCAGGGGCCGCATGCTCGCGTCGGGTGTCGTGACCACGATCCCGGTGACATCCGCCGGGGCGAGGCGGCCGTGCCGCTCCCGCAGCTCGCGGACGGCGGCGATCGGGCGCTGCATCGCGTAGCAGCAGGGGTGGAGCTTGACGGCGAGCCCGCCCGCCACGGCGGGGCGGTCCTCCGTGTCGACACCCGCTCCGGCTCCGGCTCCGGTTCCGGTTCCGGCACCCGTATCGGCTCCGGCTCCGGAGCCGCCGACCAGCTCCAGCCACGCGTCCAGCGCGCGCGGGTCCGCCGTCGCCCCGGCGAGGGCGAGACGTGCCGCCCGCACCCCCGCCTCGGCCGCGAAGCCGACCTGGAGCGCCTTGCCGTGTGTGCCGAACGCGGCCTGCACACCCCCGGCGGCGGGGACGGCGAGGGCCATCGCGGTCGCCAGCCGGCCGGGCGGCAGCCCCAGCGCGACACCGGCGGCGGCGGCCGCCGCGGGCGCTCCCTGGGTGCAGGTGGCGTGCCAGCCGGCCGCGTAGTGCGGCCAGCCGAGCAGCGTACCGAGCCTGGTCATGACGCCGGCCCCGGCGAGATAGGCGCGCGCGCCGCCGCCCGCGGCCAGCGCCGCGGCGACGGTGACCACGCTGACATGGCTCGTCGACCCCACATGGACGTCGTCGAAGTCCAGGACATGGCCGACCGCGGACCAGCGGGCGGCATCGGGCAGATCGGCGGCGAGCGCCGCCACCTCGTGCCCTCGCGCCGCGAGGGTCACGGCGAGCGTGTCCCGCAGCGAGCGTTCGGCCAGGGCCAGATCGTCCGGGTCCGGTTCGTACGACCAGGCCCAGCGGGCGAGCGTCCCGGCGGTTCCCGTGCGCATACGACGGCCCTCAGCGCCGCGGCCGGTAGTCGGTGTGGTGCTCGACGTGCCGGAAGAGCGCCTGGGCGGTGCCGTCGGCCGTGCCGCGTGCCGCTTCCTCGGCGATGTGGCCGACCAGCCCCACGGCCCGGGCGGCCACCACCACGGTGCGCACCTGCCGCCAGTCGAACCCCAGGTCCGACATGACCGCGCCGAAGGTGCCGGCGCCGTTGAGCGTGATGAGCTTCCCGCGCCGGCGCTCCATCTCGGCGTGGACCGCCTGGAGCAGCAGGCTGTGCGGCCCGAGGAAGCCCCACTCCTCGGCGAGCCGGAAGTAGCGGGCGGTGCGCGGGTCACGGGGCCGGTGGGTCGGGTGTCCGAAGCCGGGCACCTTCTCGCCGGAGGCCGTGAAGCGGTCCAGGATCTCCGCCGCCGTCCGCCCGGTGCTCTGCCCGCCGGGCGCGGACTCCAGCGCCTCCTGGAGCGTACGGGCCGTCAGCTCCATGGCGCCGAGGTAGACGCTGCCCGCGCCGAGCAGGCCCGCCGCGACGGCGGCCTGGGTCGCCTCGGGAGCGCCGAGCCAGGTGAGCCGGGCGGCCAGGGAGCTGGGGGTGAAGCCGTGCTCGGCGATGCCCACCATCAGCGCGTTGAGCATCTTCGACTCGTCGCCGGTGGGCAGCCGGCCCCGGGCCCCGAGGAAGACCAGGTCGGCCAGGCTCGCGTGCCCGATGACCTCGGAGCACAGGTCGTAGCCGTAGATGTTGATGGAGTCGGCGGTCGAGGTGCCGATATGGGTGGTGTACATGGCAGCCCTTCGGATGACGGGGTCGGGTGTCGGAGGGGACACAGGGGTTGGAGGGGGCGGAGTGATCGGATGGCCGGCGGGGCGGTGGGCTGGCCGGCCGGTCGGCCAGCCGGCTGGTGGTGCGGTGGGGCCGTGGGGCCGTCGGGTCAGAGGGAGGGGACCAGCGGGGGAGGGGACGAGGGCAGCCCGGCGAGGGCGGCGTCCAGGCCGCTCTGTGTCCAGCGGCCCTCGTGCTCATGGGTCTCGCGGACGGTCCAGCCGTCGTAGACATCGATCCGCCCGCCGCGGATCATCAGCATCTGGCCGGTGGCCCGGCACTTCTCGGCGGCCAGCCAGGCGACCAGCGGTGAGACGTTCGCCGGGTCCCAGGTGTCGAACTCACCCGCGCGGGCGGCGAGTCTCCCGGCGAGGCCCGGGGTGTCGAGCGTCATCCGGGTCCGGGCCACGGGGGCGATCGAGTTGACCCGTACGCCGTACCGCTCCAGCTCACGCGCGGCCACGACCGTCATCACCGCGATGCCCGCCTTGGCCGCGGCGTAGTTGAGCTGCCCGGGGTTGCCGCGCAGACCCGACCCGGACGAGGTGTTGACGACGGACGCCGCGACCGGCTGCCCGGCCTTGGCCCGCCTCCGCCAGTGGGCGGCGGCATGGTGCAGGGTGGCGTAGTGGCCCTTGAGATGGACCGAGATCACCGAGTCCCACTGCTGCTCCGTCATTCCCGCCACCGTCGCGTCGCGGGTGATGCCCGCGTTGTTGACCAGGACGTGCAGCTCGCCGTAGGCCGTGAGGGCGCGTTCGACCAGCGCCCCCGCGGCGGCGAAGTCGTCGACCCGGCCGGTGTCGGCCACGGCCAGGCCGCCGGCCGCCCGGATCTCCGCGACCACCCGGTGTGCCGGACTCCCGTCCCCGCCGCGGCCGTCCCCGGCGACCCCCGGATCGTTGACGACGACCCGCGCGCCCTCGGCGGCGAGGAGCAGCGCGTGCTCGCGGCCGAGGCCGCGCCCGGCGCCGGTGACGATCGCCACGCGGCCGGTGAGGCTTCCCATGGTGCGCATCCCTTCGGAGAACGGCTTCAGTCGGTGGTGGAAGAGGAGCCGGAGCCGGTAGTGGCCGCCCCGCCCACCGCACCTGCCGCGCGCAGCCGAGCGATGTCCTCCCCGGTGTAGCCGCACCCGCGCAGGACGGCATCGGTGTGCTCCCCGAGCAGCGGCGCGCGCCGGATGCCGGGCTCGGCCCCGCCCGCGAAGCGGATCGGGCCGGCGGCGACCGTGACCGGCCGGTCCAGACCGGGGTGCTCGACCTCGCGGAGCATGGAGCGTGCCCGCAGATGCGGATCGTCGAAGAGCGATTCCGCCGTGTTGACCGGTCCGAAGGGGACCTTTCCCCCCAGCAGTCCGGCGAGTTCGGCGCGGGTGCGGCGCCCGGTCCACTCACCGACCAGCCCGAGGACCTCGGCCTGCCGGGCCACCCGGTCGGTGTTGTGCGCGTACCGGGCGTCCGTGCCCAGCTCCGGTCGCCCCATCACCTCGCAGAGCAGCACCCAGTGGTGGTCGGCGGGCGCGGCGGCCAGCGCGACGAATCCGTCCGACGCGGGGAAGAGCCCGAAGGGGCAGAACAGGGGATGCGCGTTGCCCTCGGGCCCGGGGGCGACGCCCTGGTAGGAGTACTGGTAGACGATCCGCTCGCAGGCGGCGACGACCGCGTCGTACATCCCCACGTCCACGAACCGGCCGAGCCCGGTGATCTCGCGCTCCCGCACCGCCGCGAGTGCTCCGACCGCCGCGAACAGGGCGGGCAGTGTGTCGCCGAGACCCGGACCGGCCTTGACGGGCGGGCCGTCGGCCGGGCCGGTGATCCCGAGCAGGCCGCCCATCGCCTGGGCCACGATGTCGTAGCTCGGCCAGTCCTGGATCGGGCTGACACCGGTGCGCGGGTCGCCGAAGCCCCGGATCGCCGTGTAGACCAGGCGCGGATTGATCGCGGCGAGCCGCTCGTAGCCGAGGCCGTGCCGCTCCATCACGCCCGGCCGGTAGTTCTCCACCAGGATGTCGGCGGTGGCGGCGAGCCGGCGGATCACCCCGGCGCCGCCGGGCTTCGTGAGGTCGACGACCAGGCCCTGTTTGTTGCGGTTGACGGACTGGAAGTACCCGCCGTACGCCTGGAGTCCGTCGCCCTCGGCGTACGGCCCCTGGGCGCGGGTCATGTCACCGAACGGCGGCTCCACCTTCAGGACGGTGGCTCCGAGGTCGGCGAGGACCATGGTGCAGAAGGGACCGGCGAGCATCCGGCTCAGATCGAGGACCGTGAGCCCGTGCAGGGGGCCGGGGGAGGACGGCGGGGCGACGGCCATCGTCAGCGTCCCAGCAGCGTGTCGGAGATGATCTTCATCTGGATCTCCGACGTGCCCTCGAAGATCTTGGTGAGACGGGCGTCGCGCCAGTGCCGTTCGACGGCGAAGTCGGTGGTGTATCCGGCGCCTCCGTGGATCTGGAGACCCTCGCTGGTGACCCGCTCGGCCATCTCGCTCGCGTGCAGCTTCACCATCGACGCCTCCAGATTGGACGGCCGGCCGGCGTCGTACTCCGCGCAGACCCTGTGCAGCAGCGCCCGCGACGCCTCGATCCGGGTGGCCATGCCGGCGATCTTGAACCGGATGGCCTGCTTCTCCGCGATCGGCCTGCCGAACTGCACGCGCTCCTTCGCGTAGCCGATCGAGTCCTCCAGCGCGGCCCGTGCCAGACCGATGGCGCGGGCCGCCGTGTGGATGCGGGCGATGACCAGATCGCCCATGGCGATCCCGAACCCGCGCCCCACCTCCCCGACGACCATGCCGGGCTCGACCCGGGCGTGGTCGAACGACAGCTCCCAGGTCCGCCAGCCGTGGTAGCCGATCTTGCGCACGGGGGTGCCGGTCACCCCCTCGGGGAGGGTGCCGCGCTCCTTCGGCATGAGGAAGCAGGTGATGCCGTGCGACCGCCGCGCCGGGTCGACCGGCTCGGTCCTCGCGAACACCTGGAGGTAGTCCGAGCCGTCGGCGAAGGTGCACCACATCTTCTGACCGGTGATCCGCCAGCCGCCGTCCGCGTCCGGCTCGGCGCGGCAGCGCAGATTCGCCACGTCCGAGCCGGCGTCCGCCTCCGACAGGGCGAACGCGCTGAGGAACTCGCCCCGCGCCATCCGGGGCAGATACGCGGCCCGCTGCTCGGCGCTGAACCCGTGCGCGAACTGCTGACCACGGGCGATCAGGCTCGCCACGCTCATCCAGCCGCGCGCCAGCTCCTCCACGACCAGCGCGTACTCGATGACGCCGAGGCCCAGGCCGCCGTACTCCTCCGGGATGAGGATGCCGAAGAATCCCAGCTCGGCCATCTTGCGGCGCAGCTCCATCGGGATCTCCCCGGCGACCGGGTCGAGTTCGCCGGCCACCGGGAGCACCTCCCTGGCGACGAATTCGCGTGCCAGGGCCTGGATCGCCAGCCGGTCCTCGGTGAGGAAGACCTCTGCCGGGCCTTCGGTGCGCGTGCTCATGCGTACGGCTCCCTCGTGGTGTCGCGCCGGGGATCGGCGGAGATGTTCCGGGCGGTCGTGCTCCGGCCGGTGCGGCGCGGACGCGGGCCCGGTGGTGGGGTGGAGGTCCGGGTGGTGGGGTATGTGCGGTGGTCCTCGGGGTGTGGGCGCGGGCCCCGGGCTCAGTCGGTGAGCGCCGCGGAGACCGCCGCGGCGGTGAGCCGCACCTGCTGGGCCCACCACGGCACACGGCGGGTGTCGAAGCGGCTGTCCGGCAGGGACAGCCCGATGCCGCCCGCCGGGACGCCGCCCGGACCGGTCACGGCGGCGCCCACGGCGCAGACGCCGTCCCGGTTCTGGCCCCGGTTGACGGCGAAGCCCCTGGCGCGGGCCTCCCGGAGCCGTGCCCTGATGAGGTGCGGCTCGACCAAGGTGTTCGCCGTCAGCCGGGGCACCGGCCGCGCGAGGACCCGCTCCACCTCCTCGTCCGGCATCAGCGCGAGAACGGCGAGGCCGGTGGAGGTGGCGGTGATCGGCGAGGTGGCGCCCAGCCGGTTGTGGGTCCGGACCGGATGACGGCAGTCGACGCGCTCGATCAGCACCATGCGGCAGGGGCCGTCCGGGACCTGGAGCGTGACCGTCTCCCCGGTCAGCGCGCCGAGTTCGCGCATGGGGCCGAGCGCCGCCTCGCGGATGCCCCGCTCCCCGGCCGCCGTCCCGGCGAGGGTGAGCATCCGGGAGGTCAGCGTCCAGCGCGTCTGCTCCTCGTCCGCCGCGCGAATCCAGCCCGAGTCGGCCAGGGCCCGCAGAACGCGCTGGACCGAGGATTTCGGCAGTTCGCAGACCCGGGACAGCTCGCCGACCCCGACGGGCTGGTGCGCGGCGACCGCTTCGAGAATGCGCAGACCGCGCTGGATGCCCTGCATGAGGTCCCCTTTCTCCGGCGGTCCGAGGGTTCGACGGGCCGTTGACCGGCACGCTATGCCGCCCATCGGTACCGGTAAAGCCTTGGGATTCCTTTGGATGTGATAGGCATGGCCTATGGAACGGCGCCATCTGGGCTACTTCGTCGCGGCCGTCGAGGCCGGCAGCATCTCCGGCGCGGCACGGCGGCTGCACCTCAGCCAGCCCTCGGTCTCCCAGGCGATCCAGGAACTCGAACGCGAGCTGCGGACGCCGCTGTTCGTACGGGGACGGAAGCTGACGCTCACCCCCGCGGGACGGGCCCTGCTGGGCCCCGCCCGCCGCACGCTCCGCGGCTTCGACAGCGTCCGGGCGGCGGTCGAGGGGGTGGGCACGCTCGCGACCGGGCAGCTCGATCTCGCCGTCGTCCCCGCTCTCGCGGTCGATCCGGCGGTCCGTGTCGTCACGGAGTTCCGCGCGCGCTACCCCGGTGTCAGGACACGGGTGCGCGAGGCGGCCAACGGAGTGGAGGGGTTCGCGGCGCTCCGGCGCGCGGAGGCGGAGCTGCTGGTCCACGACCATCCGGCGCCCTACCCCAAACACCGCGCGGTTCCGATAGCGCTCAGCGAG
Organism: Streptomyces sp. NPDC001985; assembly: GCF_040296845.1. NCBI lineage: Bacteria > Bacillati > Actinomycetota > Actinomycetes > Kitasatosporales > Streptomycetaceae > Streptomyces > Streptomyces sp. NPDC001985. Next base: position 59,684 of record NZ_JBEOYB010000029.1, on the reverse strand, counting down.
CTGATGGTGGTCCTCCCGCCCGGCACCTCGCTGCCGGAGGGCCCGGTCGGACTGGCCGAGCTGGTCCGTCACGACGTGGTCATGGGCGCCGCGGCGGAATCGGCGGTCGGCACCTGGATCACCGTCGAGGTGGCCGCCCTCCAGCTCCCGCCGCTCACGATCGCCGTGGACACCGCCCACCGCGACGCCGTCATCCCCCTGGTCCTCGCGGGCGCCGGTGCGACGGTGCTGCCCGAGCCCGCGGCGCGCGCGGCGGAGGCGCTCGGCGCGGTGATCCGCCCGGTCGGCTTCAACGTGCCGCGTCTGGCGTATCTGTACCACCGGATCGGCGAACTCTCGCCGACCGCGCGGGCGTTCGTCGACCTCGTGGAGGAGCTGGACGGAGCGGAGCGGGTACGCGGGTCATGAGCCCCGCCGGGCCGCCGGGCCCTGACCGACGCCCGGTGACCGCCCCGGCGGCCCGTCCGCGCCCGCACCCCGCTCCCGTACCGGTGAAAACCGGACGACAGCGGGGGACGGGGCGGTCTAACGTCCGCAGCCATGGAACCTTCTCTGCGGCGTCCTCCCCTGCGGGCCGACGAGCGCACCGCTCTCACCGGCTGGCTGGAACTCCAGCGTCAGATCCTGCGGTGGAAGTGCGACGGCCTGAGCGAGGCGGACGCGCACCGCCGGGCCGTCCCGACCTCGCCGGCGATGACGATGGCGGGGCTCATCAGCCATATGCGCTGGGTCGAGCACTCCTGGATCGAGGTGCTCTTCCTGGGCGGCGACATGACACGGAACCCGTCCTTCGACACGGTGGACGAGGCGGCCAACTGGCGCGCCGACGGCGTCCCGCTCGCGCGGTTGCTCGCGGAGTACGAGGCCCAGTGCGCCCGGAGCGACGAGATCGTGGCCGCCGCCTCGCTGGACGACATCGGCCGTCACCCCGGGCACCCCTCCGGCAGCGCCAATCTCCGCTGGATGCTCATCCACCTCGTCGAGGAGACCGCACGGCACGCGGGGCACGCGGACATCGTGCGGGAGCTGCTCGACGGGACGAAGGGGTACTCCTAGGTCGTCTCTCTCGGATCGTGCCGGGCTCGCGAGCCCCGGCACCGCGCCCCGCCGCGTTGTCGCCAGTCGCCGGTGTTCCGCGTGGGCTCCCTCCCCCGCCTCGCGATCCACGGCACCGGACCCCGCTCACCGATCCGGCCCGATCCGAGAGAAACTCCCCAGCGCCGGGGAGCGGAAGGGCTGACCGGTGGGAAGGACGATCCCCTCGCGGCCGGGGGAGTCACGCGTCCGGCCGCCAGTCGAACGGGAAGTGCTTGCTCGATCCGCCCCGGTACTCACGGGAGAAGTCGAAGCCCTCGGCGCGGTCCTCGCTCACCACACCCCAGGTCGCCACCTGGCCTGGCCCCACTTCCGACCCGGGGGCGTTGATCAGCTGCACCCGGCGCGCGGGGTCCGCGGTGGGGCCGGTCAGGGCCGTGGCGCCCACGCTCACCTGGTCGGAGACGGTCGCGCGCCAGTGGGCGAGATCCGGCGCGGCGTCGAAGTGGATCGGCGCGTACCGCACTCCGCGCACCTCGCTGATCAGTGAGCCGAAAGTGCCCGGCCACCCTCCGGCGTCGCCGCGGAATATCGTCTCCAGGGCGTCCCGCTGCGCCGGTGTCCCCTTCGCGTCGATGTAGAACATCGCCGCCATCGTGGCGTCGGGGTCGTTCACCCACATGTTCCCGGCGAACTCGCCGAGTGCCACCACACCCAGTCCGTCCAGGCGCACCTCTCCGAAGTGCCCCTCGTGGATCTGCCAGACGAGGGTGAACAGGCAGGCGCCGTCCGTCGGCGCCTGCGCGAACGTACAGGGGCAGGGCATCGAGCAACTGCACACATCGAACCACTCGCCCTTGAGGTGCCAGGTCGTCTCGCTCATCGCTGTTCCTCCCTGATTGGTACCCCAGTGGGGTATCCCTCCGGGGAAGGTTAGCCCGCTGCCCGCGAGGGAGTCAAATACCCGTGGGGGGTATCCAGTTGCCCTGGGGCCCCCGCCCGGACATCCGGTGCGGCGGCCCGCCGCCGAGGGCGCGCCGCGCTCGATCGCGTGCCCACGCGCGGTAGGTGCTGATCGGACCCGCCACCGCGCCCGCCGGTCAGGGCGCCGGTGACCGCACGGACCCGGAGACGCCGCACGTCCTGAGGCCGGCGGCGCCCCCCCGGGGCCGGCCGGTCCGATCGAGCGCGCCCGCGATCCCCGCGATCCCCGGCACCGGACCCCGCTCACCGGTCCGGCCCGGCCCGGTCCGGAAGGGACTCCCTAGGCGTCGGGCAGCGATGCCGCGAGATGCTCCCACGCCGTGTGGACCTGCTCCCCGACGATGCCGAACTGGGTGATGACCGCGACGCACCGCCCGTCCTCGTCGTCGAGTTCGATCGCCGAGGTCGGGCCGTGCGCGGCCGTGGAGCGGACGAGATGGCACGCCCGCACACCCGGGAGGTGGATCTGCACCGAACTCTCCGCGATCGCCGCGAACACCTGCCCGCCGATGGTCTGGTCGGTGACATGCACCCGGCCGCCGCACGCCTGCATGGCGCCCGGGGCGAACACCGCGACCCCGATCGGCAGCCCCACCGAGCAGACGTGCTCCAGCACCTCGGGCACGACACCGGCGTCGATCGCCCGGTGCTCGCCGCGGTACCGGCCGAACGCCCGGCGCCGCGCGGCGCCGCCGTCCACCAGGATCTCGTCGAGCTGGGCGAGCTGGTCGCCGCTCTCCCAGGCCGGTGAGCCGGGGAGGGCGGACGGCGCGGCGGCCGGCGCCGGCGCCAGGGCGTCGACCGTGCCGGCGAGGCCCATCAGGAGACGGTCCCCCTCGGAGAGCAGCCGCCCCTGGTGCACCGTCCGGCCGTCCGCGTCGAACAGGTGCAGGACGACCGCGCCGGCGTCCTCGTCCCGTACGACCACGGCCGAGGCGACAGCCCCGCCGTCGACGCGCAGCGCGATCGAGCCCGGCTGGAGGGCGAACGCCTCGCCGCGCAGGCTCGGAACCGCGTAGCTCCCGGCCTGGTCGATCAGCGCCACCCGGCCGCCGGTCACCGCCTGGACGTACTGGAAGAGCGTCAGACAGCGCGTCAGCTCCGGCATCCGGGCGTCGATCAGCCGCATGGAGCTGCCCCGCCCGCCACAGCGCCGCCCGGACGCGCGCGGGCCGTCGGGGTCCCGCCGCTCGGGATGGTGGTCCGTCATGCTCAGTACACATCCCGTACGTAGCGCTTCGCCCGGCGCAGCTCCGCCAGGTACCGCGTGGCATCCTCGTCACCGCGTCCCCGCTGCTCGGCGATGACGCCCAGCAGAGCCGCCTCCACGTCCTTCGCCATCCGGGAGGCGTCGCCGCAGACATACAGATACGCGCCGTCCTCCAGCCAGCCGTACAGCTCGCGCGAGCGTTCGCGCATCCGTGTCTGGACATAGACCTTCTCGGCCTGGTCGCGCGAGAACGCGAGATCGAGCCGGGTGAGCACGCCCTGTTCGCGCAGCCGGGTCAGTTCGTCCTCGTACACGAAGTCGGTGTGGCGGCGCTGGTCGCCGAAGAACAGCCAGTTCCGCCCGGAGGCGCCCCGCGCGGCGCGCTCGTGCAGGAAGCCGCGGAAGGGCGCGATCCCGGTGCCGGGGCCGATCATGACGATCGGGGCGCTGTCGTCCGCCGGTACGCCGAAGGCGGCGTTCGGCTGGAGGTAGATGCCGACGGCCGCCTCCGCCGTGTCCCCGCCGACCCGGTCCGCGAGATAGGTCGACGCGACACCCCCGTACCGGCGGTCCGCGGTGTCGTAGCGGACGGACGCGACGGTGAGGTGGACGCGGTCCGGGTGGGCCAGCGGACTCGACGAGATCGAGTACTGCCGCGCCTTGAGCGGTCGCAGGAGCGGCAGCAGCTCGTCCGGGCCCGGTGCGGCGGGCCCGGCGGCACGGAGCAGGTCGAGCACGTCCCGGCCCCAGAGCCAGGAGTCGAGGCCGGACCGGTCGCCGCGGGCGACGACCGACGCGAGTTCGCTCGACGGCGCCCGCCCGGCCAGATCGGCGACCAGCTCCTTCGACGGGATGCGGATCTCGCGCCCGGTGCGCAGCACCTCGGCGAGCGGGCCCCCGTCGGTGTCCTCGTCACCGCTCGCACCGAGGTGTTCCAGCAGCGCGCCGACGACCGCGTCGTCGTTCATCGGTACGACGGCGAGCGCGTCGCCGGCCGTGTAGGTGATGCCGCTGTCGCCGAGGTCCAGCTCGTAGTGGCGGATCTCCTTGGCGCTGTCCGGCGAGGAGAGCAGCCTGTTCACCACGAGCCGGGAGCGGTAGGGGGTGCGCCGGTTCCAGGGGGAACGGGTCCCGGGGGCCGGCGCCGGTGCCGGCGCGGGGGCGGGCGCGCCCCCCGCCGCTGTCGCGCCGGTCTCGGCGGCGAGACGGTCCAGGACCGCGGCGGTCCACGCCGCCGCGGGCTCCTCGAAGTCGACATCGCAGTCGGCGCGGTCGTGCAGCCGGACCGCGCCGAGCTGCTCCAGACGGGTGTCGATGAGCTTCGCGGCCCGGCAGAACTCGTCGTACCCCCGGTCGCCGAGCCCGAGGACCGCGTAGCGCAGCCCTTCGAGCCTCGGCGCGCCCTCGTCCCCGAGCGCCTCCCAGAACAGCCCGGCGTTGTCGGGCATCTCGCCCTCGCCGTAGGTCGAGGTGACGATGAGCAGATGGGACATGGCGGCGAGCCGCTCGGGCGTGATGTCGTCGAGCGCGGTGGCGGTCCCGCCGAGACCTCGGGCGCGGGCCCCGGCGACCAGCTCACCGGCGAGGAACTCGGCGGTTCCGGTCTGCGTACCGAACAGCACGTCGACGGTGCCCGTCACGGCGGGCGCGCCGCCCGCGGCGGTCTCCCGGCGTCCGGCGGCGGCGATGCCCGCGATGAACCCGGCGAGCCAGGACTCCTGCTCGGCCGAGAACGGGGCATCGGCCAGGATGAGGGAGCCGGTCGGAGGCATGAGCGTCACGCGGTCACCGCCCCGGCCGGGGCCCGGTGGGCGGGACGGGCGGCGATGTCGTCGAGGGCGGCGGTCGCGAGGAGTTCGTCGAACCGCGCGGCCCGCACCCGGCCGGCGTTCTTCGCGTTCTGGTGCATGATCCAGCCGTAGGTGCCGGGAGCGTCCACGCTCAGGTTGTTCCGCTGCCGCAGCGCGTGTTTGTAGTCGTCGAGGCGTTTGCCCGCGATGAGCGCGGCGAGTTCGTCGTCGTCGAACCGCTCCAGCGCGCCGCGCAGATACCTCACCACCCGCTGCCTGATGAGGAAGTCCTCCGTGAGCACGAGGCTCCGGACCTCCTCGGCCACCCGGGGGTCGTCCAGACCACTCGCTCCGGGGACCCGCTTCAGCGCGAGGTCCTGGGCGACACCGAGGACCGTGTACGACGACAGCAGCGAGAACATGCCATCGCCGCCCTGGTCGCCGAGGGCGGGGGCCCGGCCGCCGAGCACGGTGCGGCGGTCGCGGTAGTCGGCCTTGAACGCACGGAGCTTCTCCGTCGCGATCGAGGCCGCCAGCTCGTCCAGCAGCTCGGACCGGGTCGCCGCGGCGAGGATCTCGGAGGAGTCCTGGTACAGCAGCAGCGCGCGCGGCATTCCGCAGTACACGTGCCGCCGCTCGGTGTCCCACTCCTCCAGCAGCCGGGCCGCCAGCGGGGAGCCGGTGGCCTCGGCGTGCCACTCCAGGAGCAGCCGCACGGCCTCCTCGTGGAAGGCGCCGTGCGCGGTGTCGGTCACCGGGAACACCCGGAGCGAGTCGGCGCTCACCCGGCCGCCGCCCAGCTCGCCCGACGGGTCGTACTGGTAGAGGAAGCCGCCGCTCATGCCGTTGCCGAGCCCCTTGCCGAAGCCGCCGAGGTTGAGCACGGAGCCGCCGGTCATGTACTCGCAGCCGAAGTCGCCGAGGCCCTCCACGACCGCGGTCGCGCCGGAGTTCCGCACGGCGAACCGGTCACCGGCCTCCCCCTGCACAAACGTCCGGCCGCCGGTCGCGCCGAACAGCGCGAAGTTCCCGATGAGCACATTCCCGCCGCGCTCGGTGCTGCCGCCGCCCGGCGCGCGGACGACGATCCGCCCGCCGCTCTGGCTCTTGCCGACGCCGTCGTTCGCGGTCCCGGTGTGTTCGAGCGTGATGCCGTCGTTGCAGAACACACCGTACGACTGACCGGCGGACCCGGTGGTGCGGATGAGGACGGCGCCGTCGACGAGACGGCGGCGGCCCCGGTCGTCGGTGGCGACCGCGGGCGCGCCGGCGAGACCATCGGCGCCGGGCCCGTGGTTGAGGAGCCGCTCGACATCGATGCCGAGCTGCCCGCCCACCGACTTCGCGCTGTTGCCGAGGCGGACCCCCTCGATGAGCACCGCCGGCTCGCGCCGGTCGACGAGCGCGGCGCGGACCCGCTCGATGAGAGCGTCGTCGGTGCTGAAGTCCTTCTCCGGATACTCCGGGTCCGCCACGGTCCGCTCCGGCACCCGCGCGAGCAGACGGCGGACATCGAGGTGTCCGGCGCTCGCGGGGTGGTCGAGCAGTTGCAGCAGATCGGTGCGTCCCCGGGCGTCGCGCAGGGAACGCAGCCCCAGCCCGGCGAGGATCTGCCGGACGTCGTGCGCGATATTGAGCAGATACTGCGCCAGCGCGCGCGGATCGCCCTCGAACACCTCGGCGTTCGTGGTGAGCCCGGCGGGGCACTTCACATTGCAGTTCTTCGCCATGACACACCCGAGCATCATCAGCGCGGTCGTGCCGAACTCGAAGCTGTCGGCCCCCAGCAGCGCCGAGGTGACGACATCGCCGCCGGTCTGGTGCGCGCCGGAGCAGCGCAGGACGACCTTCTGCCGGAGCCCGTTCGCCACGAGGGCCTGGTGCACCTCGGAGACACCGATCTCCGCCGACCGTCCGGCGTACTTCAGGCTGGTGACGGCCGCCGCGCCGGTGCCGCCGGTGTTCCCCGCGACGTTGATCACGTCCGCGCCCGCCTTGGCGACACCGACCGCGATGGTGCCGATGCCCTCCGACGACACGAGCTTCACCACGACCCGCACCCGCGCCGCCTTGCAGTCGTGGATGAGCTGCGCGAGATCCTCGATCGAGTAGGTGTCGTGGTGCGGCGGTGGGGAGACCAGCTCGATGCCGGGGGTGCCGCCGCGCGCCGCCGCGATGTCGACGGTGACCTTCGGCGCGGGCAACTGCCCGCCCTCACCCGGCTTCGCACCCTGGCCGATCTTGATTTCCAGCTCCTCGAGCATCGGGTCGGCGAGATAGCCCGCCCAGATCCCGAACCGGCCGGACGCGAACTGCTTGATCCGGGAGCCGCGGATCGTGCCGTACCGGGAGTGGTGCTCGCCGCCCTCACCGCTGTTGGACAGGGCACCGACCATGTTCGTGCCGTGCGCGACGGCCTCGTGCGCGGTCGCCACGAGCGCGCCATGGCTCATCGCGCCCGAGGCGAGCGAGCGGGTGATCTCGTGCGCGGGCCGCACCTCGTCCAGCGGCACGCTCCCTGGCGCGCTCGTGAGAAGGGTGAGCAGCCGCGCGGCGGCGCCCACGGCGGTGACGACGGCACCGTCCGGGCCCGCCTCCACCGTGACGACCTCGCCGGGGTGGGCGAGGGCGAGCCCGGCGGCCAGCGCGGTGTGCCGCTCACCGTCGGTGGGCGCGGTGCCGGGCCCGGTCTCCCCCTCCGCGCCGTCCGGTCCCGGAGCGGTGAGACGCAGCCGTGCCGTCACCTCGCCGTCCCGGCGCCCCGGGCCCGCGGGCGGCCGGGAGACGGAGACGAGCATCCCGCGCACGGCGACGCTCGCGTTGCCGGTGGTGGAGAACCGGCCGAGTTCACGCGCGTACTCCTGGGGGGTGCGGGACCCGGTGACATCCGCGGGCAGCGCGAGCACATCGCGGAGCGCGGCCGGGCGGCGCGACCGCTCCTCCTGTGTCGTCCGGAGGAAGGCGCGGTACCCCGGCGTGATCCTGAACGCGTCGATCTCGGCATCGCTGAGCGCGTCGTACCCGGTGTTCCGGTACGCGGCGTCGGTGATGCCGAACGCGTCGCCGAGCCGGCCGAGCGTGAGCAGCCGCAGCGCGTCCGAGTCGCCCGGCCGGCCGAACTCCGGGCGTTCCCCGGTCATTCCGCCGAAGCCGCGCACCGCCGTGACACCGAACGAGTGCCCGGCGCCGTCCGACCGCTCCTTGAAGAGGCCGAGCAGCGGGATCTGCTGCTCGGTCTGCACCGTGCGGGCCCGCTCGTGCCACTCCGTCGCGGCCCGCGCGACGCGGGCGAACCCGACGCCGCCGACCGGCGCGTCCATGTGCGGGAAGATCCGGGCGAACACATCGTCTCGGGTGTCGAGATAGTTCGGTTCGAAGAACTCGCCGCCGATATAGCTCTCGACGGTGCAGAGACCCACCCGGCCCATGGTCTTGGCGAGCGACTTCTCCACCGCCGCGCGGAACCTGGCCAGAGCCCGGTCGGTCGCGGTGACCTCGCCGGCGGGCGCCGGCGCGCTGGGGTGCTTCTCCTCGGCGCGCAGCCGTGCGCTGAGGCTGTGGACCGCGGAGGCGCCGAAGCCGAGCGCGGTCGCGACATGGTGGGAGGAGGCGAGCTGGCCGCTCTCCGCCACCATCGAGACGCGCAGCCGCAGCCCGGTCCCGATGAGACGCTGGTTCACCGCCGCGACGGCGTGGATCACCGGGATCGGCGCGCGCGCCGAGGAGATGTCCCGGTCGGTGAGGAGCGCGATACCGCCTCCCCGCGCGGCGAACCGCTGGACGTCGTCGCAGAGCCGGTCGAGCGCGGACCGGAGCGCGTCGGCGTTGGCGGTCTCGTCGCCGGGCACCGGGACGTAGAGCATGGCGAACCGCTCCAGCGGGACGATCCGCTGGTCGCGCAGCCGGACCATGTCGAGGTGTCCGAGCACGGGCGAGGAGAGCACGATCTGCCGGCTGGGGGTCCCGGGCGCCCCGGTGCTCCCGGTACTCCCGGTGCCGTCGGGCTTCGGGCCGAGGGCGACCCGCATGCTCATGCCGTCGGCCTCGCGGATGCTGTCCAGCGGCGGGTTGGTCACCTGGGCGAAGCGCTGAGAGAAGTACTTCGCCATGCCGCCCTCGGTGTCGCTCAGGGCGTTGATGGCATGGCCGTACCCCATCGCCGAGATCCGCTCCGAGCCGTTGGCCAGCATCGGGTCGAGCATGAAGCGGAAGCTCTCCTGGTTCAGCGAGTACGCCACATAGCGGCCGGCGAGGGTGAGGTCACCGTCGTATCCGGGCGTCGCCGCACCGCTCTCGCCCCCGGGTGCCGGCAGGTCGTCGAGGTTCACCCGTGCCGCGCTGAGCAGTTCGGAGTACGGACGGCGCGCGGCGAGGGCGTCGAGCACCTCGCGCGTGCGCATCCGGCGGCCGGTGCGGTGGTCGACGACGAGCATCCCGCCGGCCTCGATGCGGCCCCGGCGCACCACCTCGTCGTCGGGGAAGGCGACCTGGCCGGCCTCCGACGCCACCATGAGGTAATCGGCGGTCTCCACGGTGCGCAGCGGGCGCAGACCGAGGCGGTCGAGCCGGGCGCCGATGGTGTCGCCGTCGCTGAAGATGACGGCGGCCGGGCCGTCGTTCTTCTCCTCGTACAGCGAGAAGTACTCCAGCATGTCCCGCACGGAGGCGGGCAGTGTGCGGTCGTTCTCCCAGGCCGGGGGCATCAGGGACACGACCGCCTCGACGATGTCCAGACCGTCGTCGAACACCCGGCTCTGCAGGGTCTGGTCGAGCCGGCTGGAGTCCGACTGCCCCGGCGGACGCACGATGCTCCGGGTGCGGGCGCGGGCGAGCGCCTCGTCGGACAGACGGTTCTTGCGGTCGGTGTTGAGCTCGCCGTTGTGCGCCATCAGCCGGAACGGCTGGGCCATGGTCGGGTGCGGCTCGGTGTTCGTGGAGAACCGGGTGTGGAAGTAGAGCGAGCGGACGGAGTGGCGCGGATCGCCGAGGTCGCGGAAGTAGCCGATGACCTCGGCGGAGTTGAGCCGCCCCTTGAGCACCTGGGTCCGGGCGCTGAGGGAGAGCGGGTACAGCCCCGCGCGGCTGTCGTCGGCGTAGGCGACGGCCTCGACGGCGAGCAGCGCGCGGTGGGCGGCGGCGTCGACCTCGCCGCGCTCCCAGTCCTCGGGCGCGCGGAACACCCACTGCACGATGGGGAGCTGGTACTTCTCGGCCGCCGGGCGGGCGACGGTGTGATCCACCGGGACATCGCGGACCAGCAGGACCTCGAACCCCTGCTCGGCGATGCTCCGGCCGACCAGGTCCACCGCGCCGTCGCGGCCCTCGGCACCGGCCGGCACGAAGCAGTTCGCCACGCCGAAGTGTCCGGCGCGCAGCTTCTCGCCGGTGATCGCGCCGAAGAACTCCACCGACAGGTCGACACTCACCCCGGCGCCGTCGCCGACGCCCTCGGCGGACTTGCCACCCCGGTGCGGGATGGCGCGGAGCGCTTCGTCGCCCTTGCGGATGACGTCGTGGCTGGGTGCTCCGTCCAGGCGGGTGAGGAACCCGACGCCGCAGTCGCTGTGGTCGCGGGCAGGGCTGTACAGCCCGAAGGGGGAGTGGTTCACATGCGTCCTGTCAGCGAGAATTCCGGCAGCGGACGGCCAGGCTGCGTCGGTGAAGCGCTCGCCGCGGGCGGACCGGTGTGACGGCCGAGCCCTGAGGGGTGTGAGTGAGTACGGTAAGGCTTACCTAACCTCCACCGCAAGTGTGGGGTGGGCGCCGGGGGCGCGGGCCGGCGGCCGGGCGGCCCGGTGGGCGCGGGTGCGGCCGAAGTGGCGCCCGTGGCGGCGGTGGTGCGGCGAATCCATTCATTCGGGGGGATTGGCGTTCTCGCGGGACCGCCGGGTGGCGCCCCCGCGTGATGATGCCCTCACGGAACAGCCGTCCGACGGAACACCGCGTGTGGGGAGCCCGCCATGACCGGCCAGGACCAGGAGATCACCGGAGAGGACGCGGCTGCACCGGACGCCGCCGCACAGGAAGCGGCCGAACCGGGCGCCGCCGGGGAGGGCTTCGCGGGGCCGGATGCCACCGGACCGGGCGCCGTTGAACAGGGCGCGGCCGGGCCTGATGCCCCCGGACAGGACGCCGTCGGAGAGGGCTCCGCCGGGGAGGGCTTCGCGGGGCCGGATGCCGTCGAACAGGGCTTCGCCAGACCGGGCGCGGCCGGGCCTGATGCCCCCGGAGAGGGCATCACCGGACCGGACGTCGCCGTACGGGACGCCGCTGTACCCGGCATCACCGGACCGGGCGCGGTCGGACCCGATGCCATTGGACAGGGCTCCGCCGGATCAGATGCCGCCAGAGCGGGCGCGGCCGGATCTGAGGTCCCCGGACAGGGCTTCGGCGAACCGGGCGTCGCCGTAATGGACGCCGTCGGAGAGGGCTCCGCCGGACCGGATGCCCCCGGACCGGGCACGGCCGGACCGGATGCCCCCGGACCGGGCGCGGCCGGGCCCGAGGCCCCTGGACACGGCGCCCCCGAACCGGACACCCCCGGACCCCGCACCACCCGTCAGGATCACACCGGAACCGACGGAGAGCCGCTGGACCTGGCCGACCATGAGCTGGTCCGCGATCCGTTCACCGCCTACGCGCACATCCGCGAACGCGAGCGGATGGTCCGGGGACGGGTACGGGGCGTCGACCTCATGTGGGTCGCCACCCGCCACGACGACATCCGCACGATCATGAGCGACCCCCGCTTCACCATCGACGCCGAGACCGTCCCCGGTGCCCCCGTGGCGCACCGCACCGAACAGACCTGGCAGGCCCGCGGCCTGTACCCGGGGCACGAGAAGTATCTGCGCGCCGGAATCTTCGACGCGGACGGCGCCGACCACCGCCGGCTGCGCGGACTGGTCACCGCCGCGTTCTCCCCGCGCCGCGTGGCCGCCCTCCGCCCCCGGATCGAGGCCATCGCCGCCCGGCTCCTCGACCGTCTGCCGGACCACGCCGAGGACGGCGTCGTCGACCTGGTCGAGCACTTCGCCCGGCCGCTCCCCATCACCGTCATCTGCGAACTCATCGCCGTCCCCGAAGCCGACCGCGACCGCTGGCGGGCCCGGAGCGCCATCCTGAGCGCCGGGGTCTGCGGCGACGAGCTGGGTGAGGCGCTCGCCGGCATGCTCGACGACGCCCACGCGCTCATCGACCACCACACCACCCACCCCGGCGGCGACCTGATCTCCGAACTCCTCGCACCCCACCACCGCGACCGGCTGACCACGGACGAGCTGGTCGCACTCATCACCAACCTGGTGGTCGCCGGGCACATCACCACCGTCAACCTCATCGCCAACAGCACCGAGGCGCTCCTCGCCCACCCCGACCAGCTCGCCCTGCTGCGCGAGGACCCCACCCTCATGCCGTACGCCGTCGACGAACTCATGCGCTACTGCGGCCCCGTCGTGCGCGCGCTGCCGCGCTACGCCACCTGCGACACCACCGTCGGCGCCACCCCGGTCCGCACCGGTGAGGCGGTCCTTCCCATCGTCTCCGCGGCCAACCGCGACCCGGCCGCCTTCACCGACCCCGACCGCCTCGACCTCGGCCGCACCCGCCGGGGCAGGGAACCCCACCTCGGGTTCGGCCACGGCGCGCACCGCTGTCTGGGCGCGCACCTGGCCCAGGAGGAGACCGCCGTGGCCCTGGCCGCGCTGCTCGACCGCGCGCCGGATCTGCGGCTGGCCACCGACCCGGGGCGGCTGACGCGCGGCACCAATCCGGTCAACTGGCACCTGCGGGCCCTCCCCGTGCGCCTGTAGCCGGCGCGGCCCCGGCCCGTGCGCGCCCGCGGGCCGGGCGCGCCCCCCTCCCTCGACGACGGGCGAGGGAGGGGCGGACGCACGACGGGAGGATCGGCCGGATCGGGTGGGGAGCGGGACGCATCGGACTTACTTCGATAACATGATCGAATTATTGTGATAGTCCTGACCGTCCATGTCTCATCTGGATCGTGCCGCCCGGCACGAAGAATGACCTTCCCGTCAAGATCAAAAACAAATCGGCTGAACATTGATACGTGTAATATCGCGCTTCTTCTCACGAATAGGCGGCGGGGCCGCACGGGCCTCATGGTGTCGGCCCCGGGTGATGCTGTGGGCCGCGGCGGGCGTGGTGACCCTGCTGTTCCTTGTCGCCCTCGAACTGGCCGCGCGCCGCTACGACCTGCCGGGACCCATCGCCCATCAGGCGCGTGAGGTGATATTCGTCCCCGCGTCCGGCCACCTGCTCTACGCCAGCATGGCGTTGATGATGGTGGTGCTCACCTGGCGCCAGAGATTCATCGCGGTCGGCGCCGCGGTCGGCATCGATGCCGTCTTCGCGCTGGTGCGCTGGGCGCTGGACGCCGAGCAGGGGTACGGCAACGGCACCCTGTGGGTGATGCTGGGCTGTGCCGTCATCGCCGTGACCCGGCGCACCGGCCAGGAACGGGCGCTGCTGCTGAAGGGCGTCGGACTGGGCCTGTTGCTGGTCGCGGGCCGCAAGACCGGCGACACCTGGCTGCTGATCACATCGAAGACCCGCCCCGAGGTGCTCGACCAGTACGTGGCGACCGCCGATCACGCGCTGGGCAACCCGTCGTGGCTGGTGGGCCGGATGGTCGAGGCCACCGGCTCGGTCGGTGCCGGAGTTCTCGACTGGGTCTACGTCAAGCTCGCGGTCGCCGCGGTCGTCTTCGCGGTGTACCAGCTGCGCCATGTGGCGGCCGAGGGCCGGTTCCCGGGCCACCATCTGGTGCGCACCTTCCTCGTCATCGGTCTGCTCGGCCCGGGCATCTACATGGTCTTCCCCGTGGTCGGCCCGATCTTCGCCTACGGAGTCGACGGCGGACCGTGGGCGGTGGCCGATCTCTGGCCGAACACCAAGCCGCAGATCACCACCCCGCAGCTCATGCCCTTCGACGAGATCACCCCGCGCAACTGCATGCCCAGTCTGCACACGGCGTGGGCTGTAGCGATCTTCATCCACTCCCGGACGGGACCCCGCCTGCTGCGGTACGCGGGTACGTTCTGGCTGATCGCCACGCTCGCCGCGACGCTGGGATTCGGCTACCACTACGGTGTGGACCTCGTGGCCGGTGTCGTCTTCACCCTCACGATCGAGGCGGGACTGCGCTCGCTCGACCGTGGCTGGGACGCGGCGGGGGTGCGGATGGTCGTCTTCGGCCTGGCGGTCTTCGTCGCGATGCTGGCCTCCTATCGCTATCTGCCGATGGAGATGGCCGCATATCCCTGGGTGTCCGGACCCCTTCTCCTTCTGGCGATGGCCTCGGTGATCCATCTCTACATACGGACCACCCGCCGGTGGGAGTCGAAGCCCGCACCGGCTCGCCAGCCGAAAAAGCAATTCGAACTGGTTTGAGCGATTCTCCTGGATGGGCCCGTGGCCGGCGTGACGGTCACGGGCCCATCTGTCGTTTCCGGAGGCGGTGAGGCGGTGAGGCGGTGGCGGTGAGGTCCTGGGCCGTCTCTCCGGACCCCGCTCACCGATCCGATCCGGCCCGGCCCGGCCCGCCCCGGCCCGCCCCGACCCGAAAGGAACTCCCTAGCCCATGAACTGGTCCCGGGTGGGGGCGGGGGCGGGGAGGGTGCCGGAGTTCCCGGGGCGCAGGCCGTCGAAGACCAGGGCCAGATAGCGCTGCCAGAGGCCGGGGGCCTCCTCGCTGACGCTGAGGACGGCCTGCGAGGCGGCGCTCAGCAGCAGCACGATGTCGAGACCCGTGATGTCCTCACGGATCGCCCCGGCCCGCTGCGCCCTGGCGGTGAGGGTCCCGGCCACGTCCGCGAGGCGTTCGCGGGAGGCCCGGACGGCGGATTCGCTGCGGGAGAGCGCGGCGGCGGCCTGGCAGAAGGAGCGGTCCCGGGCCTGGATCTCCGTACCGATGGTCATGAACTCGAACAGCGCCCCCGCCGGGTCCTCCGACTCGGCGAGCCGGAGCCCGGCGGCCACCAGTTCCTCCAGGCGGTCGCTGAAGATCTCGGCGAGCAGCTGTTCCTTGGTGTCGAAGTGGCGGAAGACCGTCCCCTTGCCGATTCCGGCCCGGGTGGCGATGCGGGTGATCGATACATCCATGCCGTTCTCGGCGAACTCCGCCGCGGCGGCGTCCATCAGCAGGCGGCGGTTGCGCACGGCGTCGGCTCTCGTCATGTCCCCCATCGTACATAACCGGACCGATCGGTCACATTGAGGGAGGGCAACCGGACCGCGCGGTCATGTTGTGCTACGGTTCAGAACATGACCGAGCGGTCCGGTTGTGAGACCGGGGCGCCGCGTTCATCACCGTGCACCATCAGGAACGAAAGGAATCAGTCATGGACATCCGCGGTTACGAGACCGGACCGATCAAGGCGGAGGCGGCCTTCACCTCCGACTTCCCCCTGGATGACCGCTACTCCATCCAGGACCTCGTCGACATGCTGGAGCGCGAGCGCCCCAACATGGACATCCGCCCGGGGATGCGCCACAAGTACACCCCGCTGCGCTTCGACCCGGCCACCGGCGTCACGTACATCGGCGGCCGCTACCTCTTCGACACCTGGGAGAACGTCCTCGACTACCACCACTTCACCAACGAGGAGCTGTTCCCGGAGCCCGGTGTGAAGTTCTGGTCCCGCTTCCCGGGCGTGGACAAGCACTACTGGAAGGTCACCGGCGCGCACGACTTCAAGCCGATGGCCACCGCGCACCACGTCAACCGGTTCGAGCGCTACTCCTTCACGGCCGAGAACGCCGAGCCGCTGCTGGCGGAGGTCTGGCCGGCCGTCCGCGACGAGGCGGAGAAGCGGGATCTGTCCAGCGTCTGGCTGATGTTCCAGCCGGAGGAGAAGCAGATCGGCATCCTCACCGTCGCCGCGAAGACCGACGACGCCGACCAGTCCACCGCCGTCTCCCGGGGCCTGGAGCGCCTGGAGCGGGTCGAGCCCTTCGGCCGCTTCCTGCCCGAGCGGGTCGGCGCCGCGCCGCTGATGGACCGGACCAGCCTGATCATCTCTTCCTGGCTGCCCGAGTCCCGGGCGCTGGGCGGGGCGCACTCGTCCTTCGACGTCTCCCCGCCGCACCCGGAGCCGCGGATCTGATCACGGCCCCCGGACCCGGCCGGCGGGCCGTGGTCAACGGAGCCCCGGGCACGGCCGGCCGGCCCGCCGCCCCTCTCTCCGTCCGGCCCGCCGTGCGGTTCTCCGTCCGGGGCGGCGCGTCCGGGGTGCTCGGCGCCGTGCGCGGGAGCCGGCTCGCCGGAAAGGCCGTCCCGGACCTGTCCTGACGAACCAGCCACGGCCCGCCGGGCCGCCCACGGGCCCGGTTCCGGTTCCGGTTCCGATCCGTCACCGGAACCGGGCCCTCCGACCCACCCCCCCCGCGGGGGCCGCCCCGGCTCCCCGCCCACCCCCGAAAGAGCCGCTGTGACCGGCTACTCCGACATCCCGCTCTCCGTCCTCGACCTCTCCCCGATCCGCGCGGGCCGGCCCGCCGCCGAGGCCCTGGGGAACACCGTCGCGCTGGCCCGCGCCACCGAGGCGTACGGCTACCACCGCTTCTGGATCTCCGAGCACCACAACACCCCCGCGATGGCCAGCTCCGCGACCTCGATCATCATCGGCCAGGTCGCCGCGTCGACCGAGCGGATCAGGGTCGGCGCGGGCGGCGTGATGCTGCCCAACCACGCTCCGTACGTGGTCGCCGAACAGTTCGGCACCCTCGCCACCCACCACCCCGGCCGGATCGACCTCGGCCTCGGCCGGGCCCCCGGAACCGACCCCTGGACCACCCGCGCCCTGCGGCGCGAGCACCGGAGCGGCGCCGACTTCCCCGAGCAGACCGCCGAACTCCGCGGCTACCTCGCCCCCGGCGGCACGGAGCGCAAGGTCCGCGCGATCCCCGGCGAAGGCGTCGACCTGCCCGTCCACATCCTGGGCTCGTCCACCTTCGGCGCCGCCCTCGCCGCCCGCGAGGGGCTGCCGTTCGTCTTCGCCTCCCACTTCGCGCCCGACCAGCTCCGCACCGCGCCGGCGCTGTACCGGACCGCGTTCCGCCCCTCGGCGACCCTGGCGAAGCCGTACGCGATCGTCGCGCCCTCGGCGCTCGCCGCCGGCACCCTCGTCCACACCCCGGCGGGCCGGGTGCCCGCCGTCACCCCGAGGGCCCTCACCGACACCGGGACACGGGAGCTGATCGACGGCTTCGTCCGCTCCGCCCGCCGCGCGGTCGCCGCAGGCCTCGACGGGGTGGAGATCCACGCCGCCCACGGCTATCTGCTCCACCAGTTCCTCGCGGAGAACGCCAACCACCGCACCGACCGCTGGGGCGGGAACACCGAGGGCCGCGTCCGCCTCACCGTCGCGATCACCCGGGCCGTCGCCGACACCATCGGCCCCCACCGGGTCGGGGTGCGCGTCTCGCGGTGCCACCCCTCCGGCGACCTGGCCGAGACCGACCCGTACGGCACCTGCACCGCCCTGGTACGGGCGCTCGCGCCGTTCCGGATCGCCTACCTCCACCACGGCGAGACGGGCACGGAACTGGACACGGCGGTACGGGAGCTGTGGCCCACCGCGCTGATGGTGACCCCTCTCCCGGCCGGCCGCGACAAGCCCGGGGCCGCCGCCCGCTCGCTCGAACGCGGCGCGGATCTGGTCTCCTTCGGGCGGGACTTCCTCGCCAACCCCGACCTGGTCACCCGCTGCCGCGCCGGCGCGCCCCTCAACGAGGCCCGCCCGACCGGCTTCCACGGCGGCGGCGCGGAGGGCTACACCGACTACCCCGCCCTCGGCGACCGTCCGGTGCCGGGTCCCTGAGGCGCCCGGCCCCGGCGGTGACGGCCCCCGCCGGGGCGGGGCGGATGCCGGCGGGGGCCGCCGCCTCCCGGGAGCGGCCCCCGCCTCAGCCGAGCCGGAGAGCGCCGGCCAGTTCGCGCCAGGCCGGGGTGAGCGCCGCGATGCCCTGGCCCCCGGGCGAGAGCGCCTGCAGGCTGACATGGTCCGCGCCGGCCGCCAGGAACTCCTCGATCCTGGCCGTGGCGCGCTCCACGGAACCCAGGGCGAACAGGGAGTCCAGCAGACGATCGCTGCCACCGTGGTCGAAGTCGCTCTCCTGGAAGCCCAGACGGATCAGATTCCCGGTGTAGTTGGGCAGATCCAGATAGAAGGAGAGCCCCTCGCGGGCGGTGGCGCGGGCCCGTTCCAGATCGGTGTCCAGGACCACCTTCAGCTCCGGGGCGAGCAGCGCCTCCGGACCGAGCAGGGAGCGGGCCCGGGCGGTGTGCTCGGCGGTGACCAGATACGGGTGGGCGCCCAGCGCGCGCTCGGCGGAGAGGCGGAGCATCCTGGGCCCGAGGGCCGCCAGGATGCGGTTCCGCGCCGGTACGGGCTCCGGCGCCGTGTCCAGCTCGTCGAGATAGCCGGTCATCTTCGTGTAGGGCTTGGCGTACTGGGGGGTGAACCGGTCATGGCTGACCCCGAGGCCCAGCACGAACCGACCGGGCGCTCTCTTCTCGGTCTCGGCGGTCCAGGCCGCCAGATCCCGTGCCTCATGGGACCAGACGCTGATGATCCCGGTCGTGACCGTGACGCGCTCGGTGGCTTCGAGGACCGTGGTGACCGCGTCGAGCGTGGGGCTGGCGCCGATCCATATGGTGCCGTACCCCAGCGCCTCCAGTTCGGCGGCGGCCTCGGTGATCTGCGTCCGGTCCCCGGGAGCCGTCGAGCTCAGCGCGGAGGTCCAGATGCCGATACGGCCCAGTCGGGCGGATGCGGGAGATGTCATGCACCGTCAACTCCCGCCGTGCCGCCGCTCATTCCCCGATCGAGAGGATTCCTCGGCCGGTTCACCCGCCCGGCGGTGCGGGCGCCGCGCGGAGGGAGGCGTACCGCGTCCGCACCCGGTCGGTTCGCCGGTGCGGCGCGGGCCGCCCGGCCGACCGCCGGGGCCGCCTCCCGTGCCGGTCCGCGACCCGGTTGTCAGTGCCGGGTGGAAGACTGCGGGTGTGATCGAACCGAACCCGAAAGCGGACCTCCTCCGCTATCTGCAGGACGGGCGCGACGCCCTGCTGTGGAAGCTCGAAGGACTCTCCGCATACGATGTCCGCCGGCCCCTGACCCCCACGGGCACCAACCTGCTGGGGCTGGTCAAGCACGTCGCCGGCGTGGAACTGGCCTACCTGGGGGACACGTTCGGGCGGCCGTTCTTCGACGGCCCGCCGCCATCGTGGTGGTACACGGAGGACGCCGACCACAACGCGGACATGTGGGCCGCCGAGGACGAGTCGCGCGAGGAGATCGTGGGGCTCTACCGCCGGGCGTGGGAGCACTCCGACGACACGGTGAGGATGCTCGGGCTCGACGCGGTCGGTCATGTTCCCTGGTGGCCCGAGGAGCGCCGGGAGGTGACCCTGCACCACATCCTGACGCGGGTGATCTCCGACACCCAGCGCCACGCCG
Organism: Streptomyces sp. NPDC001985; assembly: GCF_040296845.1. Lineage (NCBI taxonomy): Bacteria > Bacillati > Actinomycetota > Actinomycetes > Kitasatosporales > Streptomycetaceae > Streptomyces > Streptomyces sp. NPDC001985. The sequence goes on along the minus strand of NZ_JBEOYB010000029.1, from coordinate 40,182 downwards.
GCCACGCCGACATCCTCCGTGAACTCATCGACGGAGCCGTCGGGTACACGCGGGACAAGGACGACATGCCACCGGGCGATCAGGCGTGGTGGCAGGCCCACCGGGACCGGCTGGAGCGGGTGGCGCGGCAGGCCGATGGCTGACCCGGCGCCGATGACCGCTCCCGCGCCGGTGGAGGTGATCGACGGCTGGGAGGAGGCGCCCGTCGTCGCGGGGGAGGAGCTGCTGGCGCTGCCGGGGTTCTGGGCCGCCCATCTGCTCTGGCTGAGCGGGACGGAGGAGCACGACCCCGCCCTGAGCTGGTTCGGCGTCGACGGGGCCGACGCCGACGCCGCCTGTTCCGCGCTGAGCGACGAGGACCGGTGGCCTGTGTTCCGGATTCCGTTCGCGGGCGGCCACACCGCGATGGTCCTCTGCTGGAATCTCCCCGACGACCCGGGAACGGAGTATGTGATCACCCACCCGGGGTGGGGCCGCCGCCACGCCGGCCTGGCCACGGTCGGCGGTCACTCGTCCGGCCCGGGCCTCTCCTGGCGGGAGCTGCACCACATCGCCCGCACACCGGACCTCACCGCTCCGGGCGTCCACGCCGAGTTCGCCCGTCTGCTGCTTCTGCTGCCGGCTCTCGGCGACCAGGACCTCCCCGGGGAAGCCGTGGGCGTGGTCGGCGGGGCACTGCTGCACGCGGGCCTTCCGAAAGAGCTGGTTCCGTCCCTCGCGCGCGTGCTCCTCACGGACCACCCTCTGTGGGAGCCGGCCGCATGGGCCTTCCCGTCCGCCTCCCCGCTCTCGGGCGGCCGGGAGCCCTTTCCCGGAATCCTGCACTGCGACGGGCTGACGAGCCCCCGGTGCGGTACCCATCCCGCCCGGGGCATCGGCCGCGAGCAGAGCGACCGGCTGGCCCGGGCACTCGGCACCTGGCCCGCCGCCTGAACAGCGCTGCCCGGCCGACGACCGGGAGCGGCTCCGGGAGCGGCCCCGGGAGAGGCGGGCCGCCGCTGCCGTCGCGGCCGGACTCGCCGGGCCGGCCGCGACCGCCGTCAGGACGTGCGTACCGCCATCAGCAGCCCGCTCGCCCATGCCAGACGGACGCAGCGGAAGTCCTCGCGCTCGTCCAGCTCGGCCAGCAGACGCCCGACGGAGGCGCCGTGGCCCTCGGGCCAGCCGGGCTGGGGGAAGAGGTCGTCGATCAGATAGGTCCCGCCGGGAGCCACGAGTGCCAGGGCCCGGTCGAGGTCGGTGAACTTCCCCGGCCAGGTGTCCGCGAAGACGAGATCGAAGGGAGGCCCGTCGAAGTCCCGCAGCCATGTGCCGCCGTCCCCGGACACGAAGGTCACCCGGGGGTCGGCGCCCAGCTGCTCCCGGGCGAAGGTCTGGACGGCGGGGTCGAGTTCGACGCTGGTCAGGCGGGAGCCGTGGTCCATGCCGCTGAGGAGCCACGTGGTGCCCTCTCCCGCCCCGGTGCCGAGTTCGAGGATGCGGCCCGAGGGCCGGGCGGCGGCGAGGGCCGCCAGCAGGGCTCCCGTGCGGTCCTCGCTGGACATGATGAAACCCGCCGCCTCCGCCTGGGCGCGCAGCGCGGGCAGGGCGGCCGGGATACGGCTCGGTGTGTCGTCCATCCGGTGATGATGCGAGGACCGTGCCCTCCCGGGCAAGGTCATTTCCGTGCGCCCCGGGGTCCGCGCGGGCCACACGGGCGTACGGGGCAGGTCACACGGGGGTACGGGTCAGCTCCACCAGCCGGGTGACGGTGTTCCAGTTGCGGGTGGTGGCGATGATGCCCCGGAGCAGGTCCGGCCGGGCGAGCGCCTCGGCGAGACGGGAGCGGCCCAGCCCGCCGGGGGTGTGCAGATACAGGGCCCGGTCGCCGGGGCGGAACGCCTCCGGGGCGAAGGAGGCGGCGTCCAGGGAGGCCAGACGGTCCGGCGCGGGGTCTTCGGAGAGGAAGGTGACGTGGAGCTGCCGGCCCTCCAGCCCGGCGGCCGGGAAGGGGCAGCCGGCGGCGACGGCCGCGAGGTAGTCACCGTCCCGGACCAGACAGTCCACGCCGAAGCCGAAGTGCTCCTCGATCGCCCGCCCGAGAGCCGCCGCCAGCTCATCCTCGTCGGCGGCCGGGGTGCTGAAGAACGCGTTGCCGCTCTGGAGATGGGTGGCGACGTCCGCGTACCCCATGTCGGAGAGCAGGGAACGGAGTCCGGCCATGGGGACCTTCCGGTGGCCGCCCACGTTGATGCCGCGCAGCAGGGCGGCGTACCGCTTCGTCGTCATGGGGGACCAGCGTAGACGCTGACCCCCGGGTGAGGAGGCGACACCGGCGCGGGGGCGACCCGCCGGGCGGCCGTCGGGCCGGTTCGCCAAACGCCCCCTGATGCCCGCTTCCCGCGCCCTCGGAGCGGGAAGGAACCACCCGGCACGGCCCCGTGCGGGAGGCCGGGCGCACCGGTGCTCGGCATGGCTTCGGGAAGAGGGAGGTGCCGCTCATGGGCGGTGAGTCCGGTGGGTCCGGTGAGTCCGGTGGGTCCGGTGGGTCCGGCGGGTTCCGTGACGTCGGTGACGTCGGTGACCCGGCCGAACCCGGTTCGGCGGAGCAGGGATTCGGATTCCGCAGGATCGAGCGCGGCGGGACGGCGGAGCGGTGTCCCGTCGCCCGCGGCGCCGACGGGGTGTGGGAGGTGCGCGGGTACGAGGAGGCGCGCGCCGTGCTGCGCAGCGCGTCCACCGTGCAGGCGGGGCTCGGGATCGAGATGGTGTCGAAGCTGCCCCCGCGCATCCGGCGGCCGGTGCTCTACCGGGACGGTCCCGAGCACCGTGAGCACCGCCGCCAGACCGCCCGGTTCTTCACCCCGCGCCGCGTCGACGAGCGCTACCGCGAGGTCATGGTCCGTGTCGCGCAGGCCCAGATCGACCGGCTCCGGGCCGACGGCCGGGCGCGCCTGTCCGATCTCAGCTTCGATCTCGCGATCGAGGTGGCCTGCGCGGTCATCGGTCTGACGGAGAGCAGACCCGGCATCAAGGACCGGCTGGAGCGGTTCTTCCCGGAGCGGTTCGGCACACCGGGGCTGACGAGTCCGCACGGCATCTACTGGACCGTGCGGCAGAACACCAACTGGCTGCGGGTGTACGTCGGCGATGTGCGCCCCGCCGTGCGGTCCCGCCGCCGCTCCCGGCGGGACGATCTCATCTCCCACCTCATCGACGACGGCTGCTCCAACCCGGAGATCCTCGGGGAGTGCCTCACCTTCGCGGCGGCGGGCATGGTCACGACCCGTGAGTTCATCAGCGCGGCGGCCTGGCATCTCTTCTCCGACGCCGGTCTGCTGGCGCACTACCGGGCGGCGGACGAGCCGGGGAGACTCGCGGTGCTCGGGGAGATCCTGCGGCTCGAACCGGTCGTGGGCCGCCTCAGCCGCCGTGCCACCGCACCACTCGACCTGCCCGGCGCCGACGGCGGGCGGGTCACCGTCCCGGCCGGTGACCGGATCGACCTCCTGGTCGATCACGTCAACGTCGACGAACGGACCGTCGGCCCACGACCGCGCTGTCTGCGCCCGGGCCGCACCATGAAGGACGCCGGGCCCCCGGGGCTGGCCTTCGGCGACGGCCCGCACAGATGCCCCGGGCTGCACATCGCGCTCCTGGAGACGGATGTCTTCCTCGGCCGGCTGTTCGCGCTGCCCGGGGTGCGGATGGTGAGCCCGCCGAAGGTCGGCTTCATCAAGGCCATCGACAGCTACGAACTGCGAGACTGCGTGCTGGAGGTGGACGCCGGGGGCGGGGGCTGAGCGTGCTTCTCCCGAGGTTCCCGGGCCGGGTGCGGCGCTCGGGCGGGCCCGGGCCCCCGGGGCCGGCCGCACGGTTCCGCCTTCCCGGCCCGCGCGGGTGTGGTCCTGGGGAGCCTGTCCATGGCAACGGGGTCACTCGTCCTCCCGCCCGCGCGGAGCGTCGGCGACCGACGACAACGCGGCGAGGCGCGGTGCCGGGGCTCGCGAGCCCGGCACGATCCGAAAGAGACGACCTAATCCCCGTCGCCTCCACCACGGCTTCCGCCCCGGCTCTTCCCGAACGCCCGGGTGACTGACCCGGTGGCCAGGGTCACGGCCGCCACCTTCCTGGTCCAGGGCGGCCCGCCGAGCCGGGACCACACGACGCACGCGCATCCCAGCACCACGAGTACCAGAACGCCGATCAGCACCATCAGGACCACGTGTTCCCCCATCCGTTCCCGCGGTTCCGTACCGCTCATGACGACCGTCCTGAGCAGAAGGATGGTCCACGAGCCCCCGTGGTTCATCGGCGGGACGGAATTCCCGGCGGCGGCCCGGCCCGTCGTCCCGGGGGGAACGTCCCCTCAACCGTGCCGTGCCGTGCCGTGCCGTGCCGCACACCGCTTCCCGGATCGACCGTCGTCATAGAGGACGGAACCTGACCGCAATAACTCCTATGGTGATCCCAGAACCACGGACCGCACCGAACGGGAGTCACCCAACATGACCGCGAACGAGCAGATCAGCCGCGACCTCCCCAACGCCCCCTCCCTCACCGGTGAGCGCGCCGAACTGCTGCAGTCGCTGGCCCATCACCGGAGCTTCCTGCGCCTGACCACGCGCGATCTCACCGATGAGCAGGCCGGACGCCGGACCACCGCCAGCTCGCTGTGTCTGGGCGGCCTCATCAAGCATGTGGCCAGGGTCGAGCGGGCATGGGCCGCGTTCATCGCCGACGGGCCCTCGTCGATGGGAAACGCCGCGGAGATGTCCGAGAAGGACTGGGCCGACCGGGCGGACGAGTTCCGGCTGCTGCCCGGTGAGACGCTGGCGGAGGTACTGGCCGACTACAGCGAGGCGGCCCGTGAGACCGACGAACTGATCGCCGCCCTGCCCGATCTGGACGCCTCCCACCCGCTGCCGGAGGCCCCTTGGTTCGAGCCCGGGGTGCGGTGGTCGGCCCGCCGGGTGGTGCTGCACCTCGTGGGCGAGACCGCTCAGCACGCCGGCCACGCCGACATCATCCGGGAGTCCCTGGACGGTGCCACGAGCATGGCCTGACCCGCGCGGCGACGGCGGCCGGCCTGTCGCGCCCCGCTCCGGGCGCGAGGCCACCGGCCCGGCTGTCAGTGGCGGCTGTTAGCGTCCCGGCCCATGGTGATCGAGGGGACGGGAAGTCCCGCGCACGCGGCGGCCCTGACGGAGCGGGTCATCGAGGAGGTGCGGCGCGATCCCGGGGCGAGCGCGCTGCCGTACCGGCACATGCCCTGGGTGGACGGCGCCGTCGCCCGGCCGATGGCCGGGAGCCGGCTCGCGCGGGCGGCGTTCCCGTCCGGACGGCCGCTGTCGCCGAGCCTGCGCGCCTGGCTGGCGTTCGACACCAGCCTCCTGGAGCGCCACCACTGGTTCACCCCGGACGGCGGCTTCGCGCCCCGGCCGCTGGACCGACTGGTCGCCGAGGAGATGGGCGCCCCGTGGGCCGAGGAGTTCTCCTGGCTGGCCGGGCGCTTCTCCGAGTGCTTCCTCCTGCCCGGAGGGTCGGACTCCAGACGCATCCTGGCCGTCACCGACCCGGACGAGGAGGGCGAGTACCCGGTGTTCGCCCTCGACCTCGACGACCTGCCGTATCTGGGACTCATGTACCCGGGCCTCGATGTCCATCTGGCCGATACCGCGGGCCTTCTGGGCCGGGGCGAACCACGCGGCTACACCGAGCTGATCGACCACGCGCTCTACGGGCCCCGGATGCGCCGGCACGCCGCCCAGTGCTTCGCCGGAGACGCCTGGGTCCAGTACCCCTTCGAGCACGCGCCGGTGTACGCCGAGCTGTCCTCCCGGTAGGGGGACGGCACCCCTCGGTGCCGGCCCGGGCCCGCGCGTGAGGGCGTGTCGGCCCCGCGCGCGGCGCCGGCCGGGATGGTGGCCCGCGAACAGGGACGGCCTCCGGGCACGGAGGTCCCGAGGCCGCGGTGCGGCCGGGGTGCCCGTGACCGGTCCACCACAGAATGGGGGCGTGGCCCTCTCTCACCCCGGTCCTGAGCGACCCCTTCTCATCGGACGGCGGCGCGAGCGCGCCCGTCTGGACACGCTGCTCGGCGAGGTGACCGCCGGGCGCGGCGGCACCCTGGTGATCTGCGGGGAGGCCGGCATCGGCAAGTCCGCTCTGCTGGCGTACGCGCGGTCCGCTCCCGGGGTGCGCGTGCTGCGTGCCGAGGGGGCCGAGTTCGAGACCGATTTCGCCTTCGCCGGGCTGCACCAGCTCTGCGGACCCGTTCTCGGCGGGATCGCCGCTCTGCCGGCGCCCCGGCGCGCGGAGTTGGAGACCGCCTTCGGCCTGCGGGACGGCGACCCTCCGGACCGCTTCCGTGTCGGCCTCGCCTTCCTCCATCTGCTGTCGGGCGCGGCGGGCGGCACTCCGCTGCTCTGCGCCGTCGACGACGCCCAGTGGCTCGACCCGATGTCGGCGCAGGCGCTGGCCTTCGCCGCCCGCCGGGTGCGCGACGAGCCGATCGCCGTGGTCTTCGCGGTACGGGACCCGGCCACCCGCCCCGAATTACGGGGGCTGCCGTGTCTCGCGCTGGGCGGGCTGGCCGAGACGGACGCCCGGAGGCTGCTCATGGACCGGGTCAGGGCTCCCCTGGACCCGGGCGTGCGGGAGCGCATCCTCGCCGAGGCCCGCGGCAATCCGCTCGCCCTGCTCGAACTGCCTCGCGCGGGCTCGCTGGCCGGGGGGTTCGCCCGCCCCGACGCGTCCGCCGTTCCGGCCGTGGTCGAGTCGAGCTTCCGGGACAGGCTGGCCGGTCTCCCGGCCCGTACGCGCACCCTGCTGCTGATGGCCGCCGCGGAACCCACCGGCGACCCCTCGCTGCTGATACGGGCCGCGGCGGAGATGGACATCGGAGCCGGCGACGCCGGGCCCGCCGAGGAGGCCGGGCTGGTCTCCTTCGGAGGTTTCGAGGGCTCCGAGGGCCTCGGGGGCCCCGGGAACTGGGTACGGTTCCGCCACCCCCTCGTGCGCTCGGCGGTCTACCGCTCCGCCTGGCCGGAGCAGCGCCGTGCCGTCCACCGCGCGCTGGCCCGTGCCCTGGACCACGGGAGCGACGGCGACCGCAGGTCCTGGCATCTGGCCCAGGCCGCCGTCGGCCCGGATGGCGACACCGCCGACGCGCTCCACCGGTCGGCCGCCCGCGCCCGGGCCCGGGGAGGGTCCGCCGCCGCGGCGGTGTTCCTCGCCGAAGCGGCCCGGCTGACCCCGCTGCCGGGTCCGCGCGCCGAGCGGGCGCTGTCGGCCGCCGTGGCGAAACGCGAGGCCGGAGCGCTCGACGAGGCACTCGCGCTGCTCTCCGTGGCGCGTACCGGACCGCTCGGACCGCGTGAGCGGGCGCGGGCCCGGGCCCTGCGCGCCACGATCGCCTTCGACCAGAACCGGGACGACGCGGCGCTGGCCCGACTCCTGGAGGCCGCCCGCGCCATGGCCCCGGTCGATCTCCCGGCCGCCCGGGAGACCTTCCTCGACGCCCTCGCCGCCGCCGTCTTCGTCGGCCGCTTCGCCCACTCGGTCCGGATGTCCGATGTGGCCGCCGCCGCGCGGGCCGTGCCGGGCGGCCCGGCCGCTCCTCCCGCGCGCCCGGCGGATCTTCTCCTCGACGCGCTGACGACCCGGGCGACGGAGGGCTTCACGGCGGCGGTGCCGCTGTTGCGCCGGGTGGTGGAGACGTACGACGCGGAGGGACGAGGCCGGGTCCGGGCGCGCGCCGACACCGGTCCCCGTACCGGAACCCACGGCGAGCGGGGCGACGGCGGCCGTCCCGCGACAGGCGAGCTGTGGCTCGCCTGCTGCGCCGCGATGGACCTGTGGGACGACGGCGCGTGGATCTCCCTCGCGGAGCGCCAGCTGGCGGAGTCCAGGGCGGCGGGCGCGCTGGCGGTGCTGCCGGTGGCACTCAGCTACCGGGCGCTCGCGCACATCCACACCGGGCAGTTCGCCGACGCCGCCACCCTCGTCGCGGAGGCTTATTCCGTCGCCGAGGAGGTCGGCGCCCCGGGCCTGGAGTACGTCGAGGTGACCGTGGCCGCCTGGCGCGGCGAGGAGAGCCGGACCCTGGAGCTGGCGGACCTGGCGAGGGCGGGTGCCGAGGAGCGGGGCGAGGGCAGACTCGTCACCGCCGTCGAGTACGCCCAGGCCGTCCTCCTCAACGGACTCGGCCGCTACGACACCGCCCTGGAGATCCTGCACCCCGCCTGCCGGCTCGACGAGATGGGGTTCCACGCCTGGATTCTGACCGAGTTCCTGGAAGCGGCGGCCCGCACCGGCGAACGGGAGATCGCCGCCCCGGTGCTGGCGCGCCTGCTCGACCGGGCGGGGAGCGCGGGAACCGACTGGGCGAGGGGAGTGGCCCTGCGCGCCCGGGCCCTGCTGGCGGAGGGACCGGAGGCCGAGGAGTGCTACCGGGAGGCGATCACCCGGCTCGACCGCACCCGGGGGGCCGTGCACGCCGCCCGTGCCCGTCTCGTCTACGGCGAGTGGCTGCGGCGCGAGGGGCGCAGGCGGGAGGCCCGTACCCTGCTGCGCACCGCTCACGAGCGGCTCTCCGCCATGGGCGCGGGCGCCTTCGCGGCCCGTGCGGCCCGCGAGCTGGACAGTACGGGAGAGCACCCCCGGAGCCGTAAGCTCCCGGCCCCCGTCGGACTGACCGCACAGGAGTTCCGGATCGCCCGCATGGTCGCCGCCGGCGCGACGTCGAAGGAGGTCGGCACGCGGCTCTTCCTGAGTCCCCGGACCATCGACGCCCATCTGAGGAACATCTTCGGGAAGCTCGGCATCACCTCGCGCAGACAGCTCGGACAGATGCCGTTCCACCGTGATGACACACCGGGGGAGCGGAGCGGACGGGCCGGTCGCGACGGCTGAGCCGCGCTCGGGCGCCGGAGCCCTCCGGCCGCGCCGGGCCATATTGTTGACGTGTCCTCAAATGTGGGAGGGTGAGGCGCGCGCCCGTGATGCCCGGGCGGGCGGCGCGCCGGGCCCCGGCGTGCGGCGGTCGCGTCGGACGACGGGGGAGCGGTGTCCACCCACCGGATGTCGCCCGGGAGCGGGGCTCCGCTCATCGGCCGCCGTCAGGAGAGCCGGCGGCTCCACCGGCTGATCGCCGGTCTCGCCGCCGGGCGCGGGGGAGCGCTGGTGATCGTGGGCGAGGCGGGCATCGGGAAGACCGCCCTGCTGGCGTCGGTGCGGACCCCGCCGGGGACCACCGTCCTGCGCGGCCATGGCGAGGAGACGGACAACCGCCGGGATTACGACGGGCTGAGCCGGCTCTGCGCCCCGCTGGCGGCCGTCGTCGCCACGCTCCCCCCGCCGCAGCGGCGCTGTCTGGAGGCAGCGCCGCTGCGGGGCGCCGCCGCCACCGACCGGAATCCGTTTCTCGTGGCCACGGCGGCGCTGGGCCTGCTGGCCGCGGCCTCGGCCGAACGGCCCGTGCTCTGTGCCGTCGACGACGCGCACCGGCTGGACCGGGCCTCCAGCCGGGCACTCGCCTTCGCCGCCCGGAGAGTCCATGACATTCCGGTCGTCTTCCTGCTCGCGGCCCGGCGGCACCACGGCCGGACCGAACTGGCCGGTCTTCCCACGCTGTTCCTCGCCGGACTGCCCGAGCGGGACGCCCGAATCCTTCTGTCGCGGCGCGACCTCGACCCGCTCGACCGCCCGGTGCGGGACCGTGTCGTCGCCGAGGCCCGGGGCAACCCTTCCGCCCTCATCGGAATCTCCCGGGCCGCCCGCCTCCCCGCACCGGACGACCCGGATGAACCGGAAGAATCCAATGACCCGGACATCCCGGGGGGCCTGGGCACCCCGGACACGCCATCCGGTGACGCCCCGCCCCGGGCGTGTGCGGAGGCCGACCTCCGCGACCGCCTCTCCGCGCTCCCCCCGGCCACCCGCCGGCTCCTGCTGGTGGCGGCGGCCGAGCCCACCGGACACCCCCTGTATCTGTGGCGGGCCGCCCGGCACCTGGGCATCGGCGCCGAGGCGGCGGCGCCCGCCGAGCGGGCCGCGCTCCTGGAGGTCGGCCTGTGGGTCCGGTTCAGCCACCCCCTCGTGCGGACCCTCGTCTGGTGCGGGGCCACACCGGCCGAACGCCGGTCCGCCCACCGCGCCCTCGCGGTCGCGGCGGACGCCGTCGCCGGCCGACCGGACCCGGGGACACGGCACCGCGCGCACTCCCTCGCCGGTCCGGACGAGGCCATCGCGGCGGCCGTCGAGCGATCGGCCGCGCGGTCCGGGACACCGGGCGGGGCCGCCGTCCTCCTCGAAGCGGCGGCCCGGCTCACCCCCGGCGCCCGGGACCGCGCCGCGCGCACTCTGAGCGCCGCCGGGGCCCACCGTGCCGCCGGAGCCCACCGGTCGGCCGAACGGTTGCTGGCACGCGTCCGCTCCGGGCCGCTCGACGAACGGCTGACCTCCCGTGCCGAGACCCTCCACGCCCGCCTGGCCCTCGATCGCGGCCGGTACGCGAGCGCGGCCGGTCTGCTGCGGCGGGCGGCCGCGCTCCTGGCCTCCGTCCCCATGGACGCGCCGCTGCTGCGGGAGGTCTCTCTGGAGCGGCTGATCGCCACCGAGCGCGCGGGCCGCCTCGCCACCGGAGCCCACCCCCCGGAACCCCCGGAACCCCCGGAACCCTCGGAACCATCGGAGCCATCCGGCAGCGGGCACCCCACCCCGCCTCCCGGCCTCCCACGCCCTCTCGATCTGCTGCTCAGCGCCCTCACCACCCGCGAGCGCGCGGGTGTCGCCTCCGCCGCGCCCGCGCTGGAACGCGCGCTCCGCTCCCACCTCGACGGCCAGGGGACCCCGCCTCCCGGAGCGGATGAGGCGGGGGCGCTGTGCGGTGCGGCGATCGATCTGTGGGACGAGTCCGCGTGGCACCGGCTCGCCGACCGCCAACTGCGCGAGGCCCGGCGCTCGGGCCCTTGGACCGTGCTCCGCGCCGCCCTGGGCCGGCGGGCGTTGCTCCATGTCCACACCGGCGAGTTCGGGGCCGCCGCGGCCCTGGTCCGGGAGGCCGGCTCCCCGCCGAGCGGCCCGGACCGCCCCGACTGCCCGGATGGGTCCGGCGACCCGGAGCTGTCCTGTGCGCGGATCACCCTCGCCGCCTGGCGCGGGGACCGGGCCCGGACCGCGTCGCTCGCCGCCGAGGCCCGGCGGGACGCGGTCGCGCGCGGGGACGGCCGGCTGCTCACGGCCGTCGGCCACGCCCGGGCCGTCCTCCTCAACGGACTCGGCCGCCCCGCCGACACCGTCCGGGTGTGGCGCTCCGACCATCGGCTCGACGAGACCGGCCTGCACACCTGGGGTCTGGCCGAACTCGTGGAGGCGGCAGCCCGGTCGGGAGAGCGCGGCCTCGCCGACGCGGCGCTGGAGGGAGTGATCCGGCGCACCCGCGCCAGTTCCACGGACTGGGCGCTCGGAGTACGGCTGCGCTCCCAGGCCCTCCTCTGCGGCGGTGCGGAGGCCGGGGAGCTGTACCGGGAGGCCATCCGGCGCCTCGATCTCAGCGGGGCGGCCCCGCAGGCCGCTCGCGGCCGTCTTCTGTACGGGGAATGGCTGCGGGCCGGCGGATACCGGGTCGAGGCACGCCGACAGCTGGGACAGGCGTACACGGTGTTCTCCGCCTGCGGCGCCGCCGCCTTCGCCGCGCGGGCCGCCCGGGAGTCGCGCGCTGCCGGGGAGCGCGCCCGCACCCTCCGGGCGCGCTCCGCGCCCTGGACCGGACGGGCCGACACCTCCTTGCTGACCTCCCAGGAACGGAGGGTTGCCCATCTGGTGGCGACGGGAGCCACCACCAGGGAGGCGGCGGCCGAACTGAACCTGAGCCCCCGGACGGTGGACGCCCATCTGAGAGGTGTGTTCAAGAAGATGGGCCTCTCCTCCCGCCGGCAACTGCCCACCGCGCTGCCCGGGATCTGACGGAGTCCCGGCCCGGGGAGCGCGCTCATTTCCCCCTCCGGGGCCATGCCGGCCCTCTGCTACCTTCCCTCCCATGAAAGAACCGCGATGGCTCGACGAGCGGGAGGCGCGGGTCTGGAAGATGTACCGGGACCTGCGCCGGGATCTGCAGAGCGCGCAGGAACGCCAGCTCCTGCGGGACTCCGGTCTCTCGGGTGCCGACTACGCGCTGCTCGTCCCCCTCTCCGACGCGCCCGGCGGACTGCTGCGGTCGAGAGAACTGGGCCTGGAGGTGGGATGGGAGCGCAGCCGGCTCTCCCACCAGATCATCCGTATGGAGAAGCGCGGCCTCGTCACCCGGGAACCGTGCGCCGACGACGCCCGGGGAGCCATGGTGCGGCTGACCGCCTCGGGGCGGAGCGCGATCGAGAGCGCGGCCCCTCTCCATGTGGAGACGGTCCGCCGGTGTTTCTTCGACCCCCTGACGTCCCAGGAGGTCGACACCCTGGGCGAGCTGATCGGCAGAATGCTGGACGCCGTCGGCCGGGAACCGGGATAGGGAACCCGTCCGGGGTGTTCCGCGCCCCCGGGGAGGATTCGCCGGACGGGCCCCGCGACCGCCCCGGCGGGGGCACCGCGGGGCCGTCCGGCGCGGGTTCAGCTCTTGTCGAGGCCGAGCAGTTGCAGCTCCCAGGCCAGGCTGGTGCCGAAGACACCACCGTGCTCCAGCAGGATCTCGGTCACGCCCGGTACGGTCTCCTCGCGGGCCCAGTCCCGCTGCCACTCCCCGATGACGGTTCCGGAGCAGGTCGGGATCACACCGGCCTGGATCATGCGCTGGATGCCGCGCTCATGGGCCTCGACACTGGTGGCGCCCGAGGCGTCCGTCACCGCGAACACCCGGTAGCCGTCGGCTATGGCGTGGATCGCGGGCCAGGCCAGGCAGATGTCCGTCCAGAGCCCCGCCATGACGATGTCCCTGCGGCCCGTGGCGGCCACGGCGTCCACCACCCGCTGGTCCTCCCATGTGTTGATCGTCGTACGGTCGATCGGGGTCTGGTCGGGGAACACGTCCTGGATCTGCCGGATGAGCCGGCCACCGCGCTCCTCCACCACGGTGGTGAGGATGGTCGGCACATCGAACACCTTGGCCCCCTTGGCCAGCGCGGTCACATGGTTGACCACCAGACCGGCGTCCATGCTGCGCATGCCCGCGAACTGGGCACCCTGATGGTCGATCAACAGAACGACGGAGTTCTCCGGGGTGAGGAGCGCGTCGAGACCGGTGTAGGTGATGCCCTGGGCTGCCATGAGTTCTCCCGCTGGTCGTTGTCGGTCCGCGGCCGTTCGGTCACCGCGCCTGTGACCTTTCCACCGCGCCGTACGCGCTCGCGTCGGCGACAACCACCTAGAACCGCGCCGCGCCGGCGGGCCGGCCGGTTCACAGCCATCCGCCGCGCTGCGCCTGCAACGCCAGCTGGAAGCGGTTCGCGGCCCCGAGCCGGGCCATCAGGATCTGCAGCCGCCGGAACAGCGTGCGGCGGCTGATGCCCAGTTCCCGGGCGATGGCATCGTCGCTCGCGCCGGAGGCGAGAAGCCACAGCAGACGCCGGTCCGCGGGTGGCGGGCCGCCCGGACCCGCCGCGCGGCCGGGGAAGGGCAGGGCGTTCCGCCAGGACTGCTCGAACAGCGCGATCAGCGCGGAGAGCAGGCCGCACGGCTGCACGACCAGCATGGTGTTGTGCACATCGGCCTCGTGGATCGACAGCGAGACCAGCGCGTACACCTCATCGATGATCACGAGTTTGACCGGTACCGACGGCAGCACCCTGGCCTGCTCGCCGGCCCGGACGCACGGCTCGACGGCGTCCCTCAGATGCCCCGGATGCTCCAGCGCGTCCCGGGAGTACACCACCCGCTGCGTCACCCCCCGGGCGAGTGTGGCCAGCGCGTCCTCCGTGGCGCCCGCCAGGGGTGCGTACGGAGGCGACTCGAACTGCCGGATCTGATCGCGGGCGCTCGCCCAGGCCTGGCGGATTCTGGGGCCGACGGCGTCGCCGGTGACCACTTCCACGAGATGGTCGTTGTACGCGGCGAGCCGCTGCCGCCGGAACGCGTCGAACGCGCCCCCGACAGCGAGCCGCGACTCCTCCACCTCGGCCGCCCGGTGCCGGGCGAGGATCTCCAGACCGGCGGTGGGCGGCACCGGCGCCACCGGGGCCCCGCCCTCCCCGGCGGCGCTCGCCAGCCCGGCGTCGACCAGCGCGCCATGGGCCGAGGCCAGCTCAGCGCCGCCCAGACCGGCCGCGGCCCCGATCTCCCCCAGCGGGGCCGGGGCCACATCGAGGAGGGCCAGATAGAGCTGGGCCGCCGCACGGTCGAGCCCCAGAAGGCGGAGCGCCTCACCGAGTTTCGCGTTTCTCATGCGCCTCATTATCGGCGGCCGGGACCCACCGGTGGCCGATCCGTGCCAGTGGCACTCCTGGGCACCGGGCGGGCACCGCGCGGGATACCGTCCGGGAACCGCCGGCGAACCGGCCCAGAGAAAGGTGTACGAGGACATGGCGAAAACCCGGAAGAACGGTCTCTACGCGGGGATCTCCGAGGAACTCTCCGCCCTGATGCGCACGGGCTGGGCCGACACCGAGCGCCGCGATCTGCGCCCCGGTGAGCAGGCCCCGTACGCCGCCCGCCGCCGCGCCGCGCTCTCCGCGCGCTTTCCGGGCGAGCGTCTGGTGATCCCCTCCGGGAACCTCAAGGTCCGCTCGAACGACGACAGCTACCCCTTCCGGCCGCACTCGGCCTATGTCCACATGACCGGGGACCGGGCCCGGAACGGCGCGCTCGTCCTCGAACCCCGGCCGGACGGCGGCCATGACGCCCACTGCTACCAGCTGCCCCGGGACAGCAGGGACGACGACGAGTTCTGGACCGGCCCCACGGCGGAGCTGTGGATGGGCCGGCGCCGCTCCCTCGGAGAGGCTGAACGCGTCCTCGGTCTGCCCTGCCGCGACATCCGCACGGCCGCCGCCGACCTGGCCGCCGCGCCCGGCGCGCCGACCCGGATCGTCCGGGGTGTCGACCCCTCGCTGGAGGCCGCCGTCACCACCGACGCGGAGCGCGACGAGGCACTGGAGGAGGCGCTCAGCGATCTCCGTCTGGTCAAGGACGACTGGGAGATCGCGGAACTCCGCAAGGCCGTGGACTCCACCGTGCGCGGATTCACCGATGTGATCGGGGAGCTCTCCCGGGCGGTCGCCTCCTCCGAGCGGTGGATCGAGGGCACCTTCTTCCGCCGCGCCCGCCTTGAGGGCAACTCCGTCGGCTACGGCTCGATCTGCGCGGCCGGGGAGCACGCCACGATCATGCACTGGACGGACAACGACGGTCCGGTGCGCCCGGGGGACCTGCTGCTGCTCGACGCCGGGGTGGAGACCCACACCCTCTACACCGCCGATGTCACCCGCACCCTGCCGATCAGCGGCACCTTCACCCCCCTCCAGCGCAAGGTCTACGACGCGGTCCACGAGTCCCAGGAGGCGGGCATGGCCGCCGTGGTGCCGGGCGCCCCGTACCGCGACTTCCACGAGGCGTCCCAGCGCCATCTGGCGGCCCGGCTGGTCGAGTGGGGCTTCATCGAGGGACCGGCGGACCGCGCGTACGAACTCGGCCTCCAGCGCCGCTTCACCATGGCGGGCACGGGCCACATGCTCGGCCTCGATGTCCATGACTGCGCGCGGGCCAGGAACGAGGAGTACGTCGACGGCGTGCTGGAGCCGGGCATGGTGCTCACCGTGGAGCCCGGTCTCTACTTCCAGCCGGACGATCTCACCGTGCCCGAGGAGTGGCGCGGCATCGGTGTCCGGATCGAGGACGACCTGCTCGTCACCGCCGACGGCCACGAGAACCTGTCGGCGGGCCTGCCGAGGTCGGCGGACGAGGTCGAGGAGTGGATGGCCCGGTTCGCGGGCTGACCGCGCGGACGCCCGGTGCGCGCCGGACCCGGTCCATGGCCCGGCGCGCACCCGTGAGAGCCGTCAGGGGGTCCGGGGGCGGGGAACGACGTACAGCCGCGCGGGCCCGTTGAGGGAGAGCGAGGGGACGGGGTCCGGGGTCCGGTCGGGGTGGGCGAGGGCCAGATCGGGGAAGCGCGCGAACAGCGTGGTCAGGGCGATATGGGTCTCCAGCCGGGCGAGATGGGCGCCGAGGCAGAAGTGCGGGCCGTGGCCGAAGGCGAGATGCTCCTTCCCGGGCCGCGCCGGGTCGAAGGCGTCGGGGCGGTCGGGGTGGAGCCCGGGGTCGCGCCCGGCGGCGGCGAAGGCGATGATGATCGGCTCGCCCCGGCGGATCAGGACGCCCTCGCCGAGGTCGATGTCCTCGATGGCGTACCGCATCGGGTGGTGCATGATCGGGCCGTTGTGCCGCAGCGTCTCCTCGATGACATCGTCCCAGCCGATGGCGCCCCGCCGGAGCCGGCCGAGGTGTCCGGGCTCGGCGAGCAGGGCGTGGACGGCGCTGGTGATGAGGTTGACGGCCGTCTCGTACCCCGCGGCGAGCATGAGGAAGAGATGGTCGAGCAGTTCCCCGTCGGTCAGCTCCGCCTCCCCGTCCGCCGGCGGGGCGAGCAGATCGCTGGTGAAGTCGGCGCTCGGATGCGCCTTCTTGTGCTCCAGCAGCCCCGCCAGCCGTGCGGTGAGTTCGGCCAGCCGGGCCCGGCCCTGCTCGGGGCTCGCGGTGGTGTCCATCAGCGCGTCGATGGCGGCGCCCAAGTCCTCCCGCAGGGAGGCGGGGACACCGAAGAGATCACAGATGACCGTCATGGTCAGCGGCAGGGACAGGGCCCGCCGGACATCGGTGCTCTGACCGGGCGCCAGCGCGGCGAGGCCGTCGGCGAGACGGTCCGCCGTCGCCTGGATCTGCGGGCGCAGCGCCTCCACCCGCCGGGGCGAGAACGACGGCGCCATCCGGCGGCGCAGCCTGCGGTGCTCGTCGCCGTAGGAGTTGAGGAAGTTCCGCATGAGAGCGGAGACGGCGAGCGACCAGCCCTCGGGCACATCGGCGAGGCCGGGCCAGTGCCGGTACGGATCACGGGAGACCCGGGGGTCGCCGGTGAGCCGCTGGATGACGCTGTGACGCGTGACCGACCAGGCGCGGACGCCCCCGGGAAGCTCCACCGGGGCGGCCGGGCCCAGGGCGCGCAGAACGGCCGCGTCCGCGTGCGCGGTACGGGCGGTGGGGTCGAGCACGGGACACCGGGAATCGGACAGAGCAGTCATACGGTGCTCCTCTCGGCTGTCGTGCCCGCGGGACGGACGCGGGCGGACGCGGCAGCCGTCGTCCGCGTCGGCGGTCAGCGTAGCCGCTCCCGCTCCGGGTGGCGCCTGCCCCGAGGGGGCGCCCGGAGGGCATCCGGGGAGCGGGCCGACGGCGCGTTCCGCCCCGCCCGCCGCGCCTCCGTGGGCCGCCCCGGGCCTGCGGACCCGGCGCCGGATGGCCGCACCCGGTCGTGGGCACGGCCCCGCACCGGCTCTCCTCACCCCGTCCCAGTCCCCGCCCGCTCCCCGGACGGCCCCCTGATCACCGCCCCGGTGAGGCGTACGGCCGCAGCGGCGGCTCGTGGTGCGTCCGGGGGGCCGCGGCCAGTGCCGTGGCCGCCGCGGGGACCACCGCGGCCGTCGCGCGGACGACATCGAGGGCGCCGACCCCGGGGACGTACGGAGCGGCGAGACAGGCACCGGCCGGCAGCCGTCGCGGATCGGCGGGGCCGGGGCTGCTCAGGGCGTCGAGCACCAGCCGGAACGCCACCGAGTCGTAGACCAGCCCCACATGGGTCACCAGCCGGATGCCGCACACCTCCTGGAGCCCGATGTTGCGGGCCCCGTCCAGGACCGCCGTCCAGTGCGGGACGGCGGCCAGGTCGTCGCGCGTGCGGATCGAGGTGTAGGAGACGGCGCCGGGTGTCTGGTCACCCGAGTTCAGCGCGGCGAGGAAGGCCGAGCCCTGTGTCATCTGATGTGCCGCCGCCGCGCAGGGCAGCACGCACAGCAGGTCACCGGCCGCGGTGCCGTGCTCCGGTGTGCCCAGGCTGACCACGTCGTCGACCATGTCCCGCAGCCCCGGCCACCAGGTCAGCCCCCAGCGGATCTGGAGGCCGCCCTGGCTGTGCGCGACGACATCGGCCTTGCGGCCGGTGGCCGCGTGCAGCGCGGCGACGGCGTGGACGACGTACTCGGCGGACTCCTGGATGTCCCCGGTCGACCGTCCCGGCAGGTCGACGGTGCACACGTCGTACCCCCGGTCCCGCAGCGCCGGGGCCTGGTTCCAGCCCCAGTTGAGAGCGGAGTCCACGCCCGTGCCGTGGACGAGCAGGACCGGCTCGCGCTCCGAGCGGGGGAAACCGGCCGGGCAGTCCAGGGCCGCGGCCAGCCGGTCCGGCGGGGTGCTCAGCGGTGGACCGCCGACGGTGACCCCCGCGACGTTCCCGGCCGCCCGGGCGGTCCACGCGGCCGAGGGTCCGGCGGGCACGAGCACGGTGGCCGCGACCAGCGCGGCGAGCAGCGCGCCGACGAGGACAGCGCGTACGCGGGCGGGCCGGGGGCGTATTCGGTGGGTGCGGTGGGTGCGGTGGGTGCGGTGGGTGCGGTGGGTGCGGTGGGTCCCGTGAGCGTGCATGGGGGCGCTCCTTCCGTCCGGGGCTCCGGCGGCTGGGGGAGGGGCTGTGCAGCCGAATGTCACACGGGCCCGGCACGGCCGGAAGGTGCCGGGAAGGCGGTGCTCCACCGCGCGTGACCATCCTGTGCGCCGGCACACCACCGGGGCGGACCGCCGCGCGCCGGGCACAGCCGGGCCGCCCGCCGGGTCAGCGACCGGTGCCGTCACCGGTGCCGTCCCCGCTGAGGGAGCCGTGGCCGCCGGGCGGTGCGCTCACCCACTGCGCCTCCAGGGCCATCGCCAGGTCCGCCGCGTCCCGGGGGTGCGCCAGCCGGCGGCCGGTGAGCGCTTCGAGCCGGCGCAGCCGGTTGAGGACGGTGTTGCGGTGGCAGTACAGCCGCTCGCCCGCCCGCCGGGTGGAGCCGCCGTACTCCAGCCAGGCCGCGAGGGTGGCCAGCAACTCGTCCCGCTCGGCGGGCCGCAGCGCCCGTACGGGACCGAGCACCCGGTCCGCGAAGTCCTCGGCCAGATCCGGCCTGGCCAGCGCGAACGCCCGCAGGGGCCGGTCGCCCACCGGGGTCAGCTCCCCGTCCGCCGGGCACGCGCCGAGCGCCAGCTCCGCCAGGCCGTGGGCCCGGCCCAGCTCCGCCAGGCCGCCCACCACCGTGCTGACACCCCCTCGGGTGTGCGCTCCCACCGGGATGAGCGCGCCCAGGCCGGCCAGCGGCCGGTCGCCGAGCAGCGCCACGACGGCCACCCCGTCCTCGCGCGGGCACCAGTACAGCTCGACGCCCTCGCGGAGTTCGCGCGCCGGGCCGGTGTCCCAGAGCCGCGCCCCGGGGCCGCGCAGCACGGCGACCGCGTACCGGCCGTACCGGGGCAGGCCCAGGGAGGCGGCGAACACCGGGAGGCGCGCGGGGTCGGCCTGCCCGCGCAACAGCGCCTCCAGCACCGGCCGGTGCCGCGGGCCGTCATCGGGCGGCGGCCCGGCAACCGCTCTGCGGTGGGCCTCGGCCACCAGCGCGGCATCCCCGTCCACCCGCCGCCAGACATCGTTGGCGGCGTACGCCATGGCCGCGACCCGCTCCGGGCACTCGCGCGCCACCCGCGCGACCAGCGCGTCCCACAGAACGGCCCCGGCGATGCGGTAGGCGTGCAGCAGCGCCTGGACCGGAGCGCCGTCCCGGCCGCGCCGTTCGCCGACCGCCCGGGCGTACTCGCCCGACTCCGCCGCCCTCTCCGGCGCGATGAGCCCGGCGACGAAGGAGTCCAGCGCGGTCAGCGCGGACCGCGCCAGATCGGGCGGGGAGAGCAGCGGATCGCCGTAGTACGCGACGGCCGCGCGCACCCGGCCCACCACACCCTCCGTGAACACGGGGAGATCCGGGCGCAGCAGCTCGGCCGCGTGCCGCAGCACCGGATCGACGGCCGCCCCGGACGGTCCGCCGGGTGCCCCGCCGCCGGGACTCCGGTGCGGATACGGCTCGGGGGCGCACGGTCCGCGCACGGTCACCTCCGCTGTCCGGGACGCCTGTTCACGTTAGAGGTGAATCACGTCATGGTCCACTGATGTGCTGAAAGACTGATCAGGACTTCCCTCTGAGAGGTGTTTCGGATTCACTTGTGCCGAGTTGACGCACCTTCGGGGAGGGGAGCCGCGATGCCGGCGCAGAGACCGGACGCAACGGACACGAGTGACAGCGGGGCCGCCGAAGAGGCGGCGGTGCCGGGCGGTGGCGCGGACGCGCCCTACGGCGAACTCGCCGAGTTCTACCGGCTGATCGACACCATCCTGGCCACCTGCCAGGACTTCCGCACGGCCCTGACACGGGTGGAGGACTCGCTCGTGGAGCTGCGGGCCGGCCGCCGCCCCGGACCACCGTCCGTGGTGCTCGGCGGCTCTGCCATGCACACGGCGTGGGCGGAGTTCTCCGCGGCCTTCCAGGCGCTCAACGGCGCCGTGACCCACGGGCGGGTGGAGGGCTACCGCGCCGCCGTCGACGACGGCGGCCTCACCCTCACCGAGCTGGCCCGGGTCGCCGGCCGCTCCCGCCAGCAGGTCACCCGGCTGGTCAACAAGGGCCGCGACTCCCACCGCGCCGGGCCGGGGCGCTCCGTCCCCGGCCGCTGACCGCCGCCCCGCCGCCCCGCCGCCGTCCGGCGAAGGCCCCGCCCGCCGGGTTCGGCGGGCGGGGCCGGTAGCGCGGTGCGGATCGGTGGCGCGGTGCGGGCCGGTGGCGCGGTGCGGGCCGGTAGCGCGGTGCGGGCCGGTGGCACGGTCCGGGCCGGTGATCAGAAGCCGGTGACCCCGGCGCCCGCCGCCGCCTCCCGCGCGTCATCGGGCAGCCGGGTGTCCAGCGGTGCCCGCTTCGCGCCCGGAGTCAGCCGGTTGAGCTCCCAGCCGCCGCGGTCCCTGGCGGTCGCCCGCAGATTCCAGGAGGAGGCCATCCCCGCGTACAGGAACCCCTTGTCCTCGAAGGGCAGGAAGACCCGCACACCGTGCTGCGAGCGGTTGCCGAAGCCGTTGAGCGTCTCGGCCACGGCCGGCTTCGCCGGGTCGTCCATCCGCCAGACGTCCCCGCCGCCGAGGGTGGCCTTCAGCGACGGACCCACCACCGACTCCAGACTCCGCTTCGCCGTCTGCGACAGGCCGTTGTTGACCGCGGTGAAGTGCGAGCCGGGCGTGATCAGCCCGGTGCCGTCGAACGTGGCCATGTACAGCCGGTCCTGGAAGACCGTGAAGGTCCAGGCGTAGGAGTTGCCGACATTGCCGTTGAAGCCCGACGGGCCGAACCTCGGCTTCTGCCCGAGCAGATTGGGCTTGGAGCTCCACCGCCTGGTGTTCGGGTTGTAGACCGGCAGCTTCTCCTCCCCGTACAGCAGGGTCGTGCGCTGCTTCTCCGAGCCCGGGTCGCTGATCCGGAAGACCGTGGCCGGCCGCGCGGCGGAGAGCATGTCGCGCTTGCGCAGCGCGTCGCCCTTGGGCTGCCCGTACGCCTTCCACATCGTCTGCACCGCGCCGACCGCGGCCTGGTTGTAGCTGCCGACGTACAGCTCGCCGCGCCACTCGGTGAGCGCGCCCCAGGCGACGCCCTTGCTGATCGCCGGGTCCGGGTCGTACTCGTCCCAGGAGAAGATCGGCTGCCAGGCCGCCGCGCCGTCGAAGGTGAGCCCCGACGCCGGGATCGGCGGGCTCATCCAGACCTTCGACGCGCCGCCGCTCACCGCGCCCCGCTCACCGGGCACCTGGGTGCCCCAGCCGGAGGCGACGAGACGGTCCTTGAAGGTGGTGAGATAGCCGGGGTCGTTCTCCAGCTGGGCGACGACATCGAAGGAGAACGGGTTCTCCTTGTCACCGGTCCAGCGCAGCACCCGGCCGCCGTTGACGCCCGGCGCGCGGCCCGCCAGATACAGGTTGCCGTCCGAGGCGACCACGCCGCCGCGCGCGCTGACCAGATCGGTGTACGCCTTGGAGCCCAGGAACTCGCCCGTGCTGCCCTCGAAGGCGAACATCGACAGGCTCTGGCCCACGGCCTGGCCCTCGTTCACCGTCTGCCCGAAGAGCAGGACGACGTCGTCGTGGGCGGCGGCGCCCCGCAGCCCCAGCGTCCGCTTGATCAGCGGGTCCGACGCCGGAGTGACGTCCTCGACCTTCTGGGTGTCGGCGTTGACGCGCAGTACCTGGGGCGTGCGGGCGTCACCGTAGATCTCGCCCAGCGCACCGGCGTTGGTGCCCTTGCCGAACTCGCACACGTCCGCGTTCCGCACCAGGTACGGAGTCGTGTCGCCGGAGTAGGTGGAGGAGGCGTTGCAGGTGATGTTGGAGAGGGTGCCGAAGTACGCGTGGTCACCGGAGCGCGCCGCACTCCACACATACGCGCCGTTGATCTTCGGCTGGAAGCCGGACGGGCAGACCCCGCCCCGCGGCAGCGGCCGCGGACCGCCGATGGACCTGAAGCACTCGTCCACCTGGGCCCGGGCCGTCCGCTGTGCGTCGAGGACCGGACCGCGGTGGGACGCGGCCGACGCGCGGTCGCGCTCCTGCGGCGCGGCCGGCGCGGCCGAGGCGCCGGTCTGCGGCGCGACCAGCGCCGCGAGAAGGGCGGCCGTACTCGTGGCCAGCACCGCGAGACGGCGGTTGCGGGGCGGTCGGCCGGTTCTGGACAGTCTCATGTCAGGGGCACCTCTGTGTCGTCATCCGCTCACTGCCGGTACGTACCGAGCATCACGGCGCACCCCGGGGGTGCGTCAACGCCCACCGGCACCCCGGCGGTCCACGGGCCTGTGGTGATCGTCACGGCCCGGCCCGCCACGCCCCGGACGGCGCTTGACCTTGACGCGGCGGCAGGGTTTCTACTGAGGCCATGCGGATCGGAGAGATCGCCGCGCTCGTCGGGGTCACGACCCGGGCGATCCGGCACTACCACCATGTCGGGCTGCTCCCGGAGCCGGAGCGGCGCCCCAACGGATACCGGGCCTACAGCGTCCGCGACGCCGTCCTGCTGGCGCGGGTGCGCCAGCTCACCGAGCTGGGGCTCAGCCTCGACGAGGTCAGGGACGTCCTCGCGGACGACGCGGGGCGCGACCTGGCCGACGTACTGGAGGAGCTGGACACCGACCTCGCCCGGCAGGAGGCCGCGATCGGGGAGCGCAGGCGGCGGCTCGCGGCGCTGCTGGCCGCCGGCCCGGACGAGGCCGAAACGCTCTCCCCCGCGCTCGCCGCGCTCCTCGCGAAGGCACCGCCCACGGCCTCGCCCGCCGCCGCGAAGGACCGGGAGCATCTGACACTCCTCGACACCCTGGGCATCGACGGCCGGGAACTGTACGCGGTGCTCGGCCCGTTCGCCGCCGATCCCGCGCTGCTCGCGCTGTACGAACGGCTCGACGCGCTCGCCGACGCCCCGGTCGACGATCCGAGGATTCCGGCGCTGGCGGCCGAACTCGTGGCGGCCGTCCCGGACGAGGTGTTCGCCGCGATCCCCGCCGACGGGCGGGTCGTGGACGGATTCCGGGAGGCGCTGCTCGCGGAGTACGCCCCCGCGCAGGCGGAGGTCGTCCGCAGGCTCATGGCGGAGTTCCTGCGCCGGGGCCGGCGATGAGCGGCACCGGGTACGCGCGGGGGGCGCGGGCCGCCGTCCGCGCCGTCGTCCCCGTGCGGATACGCCGGCTGCTGGCGCACGAGGCGCGGGCCGCCGGCTCCCTCGTCCGGTGGGCGGCGCGCCGGACACACGGTGTACGCGCCGGGGACCACGCCGCCGGATACACCGGGCCGCAGACGGCACTCATGTACGGACTGGTCTTCGTCTCGGTGGTCGAGACGGTGGCGCTGGCGTATCTGATCCCCTGGCCCGTCGTCCACCGGGTGCTGCTCGTGCTCGACGTCTACGGCGTCCTGCTGTTGCTCGGCATGCACGCGGCCTGTGTCACCCGGCCGCACGTGGCGCGCCCCGACGGCTCCGTGCGCATCCGCTACGGCGCCCTCTTCGACCTCGACGTCCCGGCGGACGCGGTCGCCTCGGTCCGGGTCGACCGCCGTTACCCGCGGGGCAGGCTCGTGTCGCTGTCCGGCGAGGGCGTGCTCGACCTCATCGTGGCCGGCCAGACCACGGTGACCCTGGAACTCACCCGCCCCCTGGCCTTCACCCGCCCGCTCGGCGGCCGGGGAGAGGCACGCGTCATCCGCTTCCACGCCGACGACCCGGAGGCGCTGGCCGGCGCCCTGCGCCGGTCCCGGCCCGCCCGAGACCCCCGAGACCCCCGAGACCCCCGAGGGAAGGACATCCGATGAACACCGGAACCGAGACCAACCGGGCCGTGCTGCGCACCGCCTTCGAGCGGCTCCAGAGCGGCGACCTCGACGCCTGTGCCGAGCTGCTGACGGAGGACTTCACCGCCAGCCTCCCCGGAGTGCCGGACCCGCTGCGCGGACGGGAGGTCTGGCGGCTGGGGGCGCGCGCCATGCTGGAGGGCTTCCCCGACCTCCGGATCACCGTCGAGGACATGTTCGGCGCCCACGACAGGGTGGCGGTGCGCCTCCGCTTCCGCGGCACCCACCGGGGCACCTTCCAGGGCGTGGCCGCGACCCACCGGCCGGTCGGGTTCCGCAGTATCGAGCTCTACCGTTTCGAGGACGGCAGGATCGCGGAGGAGTGGGTGGCCCCGGACCTGATGGACCTCATGCGGCAGATCGCGCCGCCGCCCGGGCCCTGACGGGGCGTACCTCGCGCGTGCCGCCGGTGCGTGCCGCCGCTGCTTCAGCGGGCCCGGGCCCGGACGGCACACTCGGAGATTACGGGCTTGTCGAGGTAGCGGTGCACATCGTGGGCGCGCAGGGTGCCGTTGTGCACCCTGGCGTCGGTGACACCGTCCGCGAGATCCGCGAGGCCCGTGCCCCGGCTCACCACGTCCCGGGGCGCGTAGAGATTGGTCCACCGGACCCCGTCCGGCACCGAGAGCGGGCCGCCCGCGGCGTGGACGCCCTCGCGGACCGCGAGCCACCGCAGCGGGGAGCCGCAGGTCACCAGGGTGGTCACGGTGGGCGCTCCCCGGCGGTCCACGGGCACCTCGCCCCGGCTGAGCATGTCGTAGAAGATCACGCTGCCGAGGGAGTGCGCGATGACCATCGCCGTGTCGTCGCGCAGCAGCGCCTCCCGCACCGTCGCGCGGACGGCCGCTCCGACGCCCGGCTCCCGCAGATAGGTGTGGGCCTCGCGGACGATCCACAGCAGACGGCCGGTCACCCCCTTGCCCTCCACGCGGTTCACGGCCCTGGCCCGCCGCCGGATGCGCGGGGTGAGCCGGTCCTCCTCGCCGAGGGTCCCGGCCGACGCGAGCCGGTCCTCCCCACCGTCGGCCAGGGCCCCGGCCTCGGCCACGAGGGCCGAGGGGGAGTAGGCGGCCAGCGCCTCCAGGATGAAGGTCTCCTCCTCCTCGCCCACCGGACCCGTCTCCGTCTCCTCCGGTTCATCCGGCCCCAGCCGGATGAACCGGGTACGCGTCCTCGGGAAGACACCCTGGTAGGAGGGGACGGTCACCGCCACCCCCGCCGGGCCGGACCAGAGCGGTCCGCCCGGCGGCTCCGGCGCCGACGCGAGCGTGGTCCGCCAGGCGTCGCTGAGCACCTCGGTGGTCGCACCGGCGCCCTGCCTGATCCCGTGCACCCCCACGATGTGCAGACCGCGCATGCGCTCCCTCTCCGTCCGGCCGGCGTCCGGCCCCCGATCCTAGGTCGTCTCTTCCGGATCGTGCCGGGCTCGCGAGCCCCGGCACCGCGCCCCGCCGCGTTGTCGTCGGTCACCGGCGCTCCGCGTGGGCTCCCTCCCCCGCCTCGTATCCACGGCACCGGACCCCGCTCACCGGTCCGGCCCGATCCGAAGGAAACTCCCCAGCCGCCCGCCCGCCTGCCGCTTCCGTGCCCAACCACGCCCCGTACGAAGGTGGTTAGGCTGTGTCCGCCGCCCGACCGTGCGGCGCACTCACCGGGGGGCCGGCGGTTGAACGGTGCGGACACCGAAGCTCTGGACGGCATCGCCCGGCGCCGGCTGGTCGTCGTCGCGCTCGACGAAGGCAAGGACGACGGCTTCCGCGAGGCGATCGACGGCCAGGTGGAGCGGATCACCGGCTGGCTGGCCGACCCCGCTCTCGGCCCGGACCGCCGGTTCGAGGTGGTGCGGGCCGATCCCGCTCCGACCACCGTCATGGAACTGCGGAGCTTCCTCATGGAGGTGGACCTGGCGGCGGCCGGATACCGGGACGCCGTGGTCGTCTACATCACCGGACACGGAGTCAGGGGCCAGTCCCCCCGGCACTATCTGCCCCTTCCCGAGACGTGCCCGCACCGGCTGCTCTCCACCGCGTTCCCGACGAGCGAGCTGATCACCCCGGTGCTGGACAGCGCGTCCGAGCATGTGCTGGTCCTGGTCGACTCGTGCCACTCGGGCATCCTCCGCGCCGAGCTGGCCCAGCTCCTGCTGGACCTGTCCGATGAGCGCTACGGCCACGGCGGCGCCGCCGTGGTGACCGCGGGCCACCACCACGAGCGCCCCCTCGTGGGGTCCTTCACCCGGCGGATCACGCTGGCCCTGGAGCGGATGCGGGAGGAACCGGCCGGCTACACCGCGTCCCATCTGTCCTTCGGGGAGTGGGAGCAGCTGCTGCACCAGGTCGGACTGGACGACGACGGAGAGGAGGAGGACCTGGTCTCCGCCGAGTGGATCATGCCCCACGCCCGCCGCCACCGGCCGAGCGCCTGTCTGCCCAACCCCGCCCATGTGCCGTCCGTCTCCCTCGTCGACGAGGCGCGCCGCGCTCTCGGCTGGACCCGGGCCGAACTCGACCAGTACTGGGTGTCGCGCGCCGCCGGAGCGCCGGCGACCGGGAACGGGCTCTGGTACTTCACCGGCCGGTCCGCGCTCGTCGGCCGTGTGCGGCGGTTTCTGACCGCCGGGGAGGGGACGCTGATCGTCACCGGGACCGCCGGCTCCGGGAAGTCCGCCCTGCTGGCCCGGCTGGTCACCCTCAGCGATCCCCGGTTCCGCGCCGATCCCCGGTACCGCCCGGTGGCGGACGCCGTGCCGGAGGAACTCCGGTTGCCCATCGGGTCGGTCACCGCCGCCGTACTCGCCCGCGGCGCGTCCGCCACCGAGCTGACGGCGTCGCTGTACACGGCCCTCACCGGCTCCCCGCCGCCGCCGCGACCGGGCACCGACCCGCTCGACCGGGTGGCGTCGGCCGTGCACAGCCTCTCCGGTCCCGGCACCGGCCCCGTCACCGTGGTCGTCGACGGGATCGACGAGGCGAAGGAGCCCGACCGGATCATCACCGATCTCCTCCAGCCGCTCGCGGCCCTGCGCCGCGCCGCCGACGGCCGCCCCGCCGTACGGCTGCTGCTCGGCATCCGCAGCGGCCTGCCCGCCCCGGACGGCTCGGGCCCGCGCACCTCCGCCCCGTCCGACGAGCCCTCAGCGGACCTGCTCGATCTGCTGATCCGGGTCACGGGAGCGGGGACCCCGCTCCGCACGGACGGCGCCGGCACCGCCGCCGACATCGCGCTGTACGCCGAAGCGCTGCTGAAAGCCCAGTACGGAACGGCGGACGACGGCGCCGACGGCTTCCCCGGCCCGGGCCGCCGCTCCCACGGTCTGCGGCTGGAGGAGCTGGCCAGGGCCCTGGCCGAGACCGTGGCGCCCTCCTTCCTCGACGCCCGTATCGCGGTCGAGCAGCTCGGTGCGCACTGCTTCCTGACCGAGCTGCCGGACCCGGAGGACCCGGGGTGGCGCGCGAGCCTCTCCCAGGGCACGGAGGAGCTGCTGCGCCGGGATCTGGCGGACACCGCCGACGGCACCGGGGTGCCGGTACGGCATCTGGTGACCGTGCTCCGCTCCGTCGCCCTCTCCCGGGGCGCGGGCCTGCCCTGGGCGGACATCTGGCCGGCGGCCGTCGCCGCCCTGTCGGACACCCCGGTCGGGCGCGACACGGCCGGCGCCTGGATTCACCGGCTGAGGGAGAGCCGGCTCATGGGCTATCTCACGATGGCCGAGGAGGACGGCAGAAGGGTCTACCGGCTGACGCACGAACGCGTCGCGGAGCTGCTGCGCGACACCCCCCACCTGCTGGAGAGCGGCACGGCGCCCCCCGCCGGAGGAGCCCCCGGACCCGCCTCCGCCACCGGGGCCCACGCCCGGCTCGCCACCGCGTTCAGCTCCCTGCTGGACAGCGGGAGACTCCCGCCCCACCCCTATCTGCGCCGCCATCTGGTCGGGCACGCGGCGGCGGGCGGGGTCCTGAACGACCGGCTGGTCCCGCCGTGGTTCCTGCCCTGGGAGACCCAGGGCGATGTGCGCGGCGCCCTCGGCCTCCTGGCGGAGGACACCGACGGCACAGCGGGTCTCTCCGCCTGGGCGCGGGTCGAGCCCTGGCTGGCCGACGCCCCGCCCGTCTCGCGCGCCGACAGCCTCGCCCTCGCGGCCCGGGAGCCCTCCGGAGCCGTCCCGGCCGGCTCCGGCGGCGCCCACCGTCTCGTGCCCCGCCGGAAGGAGTTCGCCGTCCGGGGCAATGTCCTGACCGCGGTGGACTCGGAGATCCACGCGCTGGTGTGCTTCCGCCCCCCGGGCGGCCCTCCCCTGGTCGCCATCGGCGGCGCGGACGGCGTGGTGCGGGTACGCGATCTGAGCGCGGGCCGCCCGTACGGAGTACCGGTCGCGGGACCGCGCGGCTCGGCCGTGCGCGCCCTGGCGGTGGAGGACCGGGGGAATGGCTTCCCCCTGCTGCTCGTCGGATGCGAGGACGGGGCGTGGAGGTGCGACCCGCGCACCGGGGAGGTGCGAGAACTGCCCCCGGGTGTGCGGGACATCCGGGCGCTGGCCGTCGTCACGGGCCCGGGCGGTACGGCGTGGGGACCGGCCGTCGGCACGGGGGACGGCCTGAGTTTCCCGGGCCCGCCCGGCCGCCCGCGCGCCGGAGGTCCGCCCGAGGGCGCCGGGGACCGGGGCCGGGGGGAACCCGTCCGGGCGCTCTCCTTCCTGGAGGTCCCGGGCGGCCGCCGTCTGCTGGCCGTGGCACGGGCGGACCGGGCGGAGATCCTCGACGCCGGGTCGCTCGACCCCGTCGCCACGGTCCGCGAGCCGGCGGGCCGGAAGATCGGCGCACTCGCCCTCTGCCTCGGCCGGGACGGGCAACCCCTGCTCGCGACAGCGACAGCGGCAACAGCGGCGGCGGCGGGCGGCGTCCGGGTGTGGGACGCGTCGAGCGGCGAGGAACGGCCGTTCGCCGCCATTCCGCGACCGGCCGTCGTCCTGGTGCGGTACGACCGCCCCGGCCGGGGCGACCTGCTCGCCCTCGGCTGCGCGGACGGAGCCGTACAGCTGTGGAACCCCGAAACCGGTGAGGAGGTCCGGCGCTTCCCCGTCGGCCACACGGGGCGGGTGACGGCCCTGGCCGTGGTGCCCGGGGACGGGCCCGGCCCCGCGCTCGTCTCCGGCGCGCTCGACCGGTCCGTCCGGATCTGGAACCCCCGGGCGGCGGCGGGCGATCCGGAGCCGGCCGTCGTCCGCACCCGGCTCGTCCCGCTCTCCCGGACCTGGGGGCCGCACGCCCTGCTCGCGCTCGGCCCCGGGAACGAGCTGGCCACCTGGCCCCCGGGGCCGGGAGGGGGCGCCCGCGTGGAGGCCCGGGCGGAGGTGACCGCGTTCGCCGCGCACACCGGGCCCGGCGGCGAGTGGACCGCCGCGGTGGGACATCCGGACGGCACGGTCCGCCTCTGGCGGCCCGGGGACGGATGGCGGGAGACGGACATCTGGTGCGCGCCCTTCCACGCCACCGCGTTCGCCGTCCTCGACGACGGGTCCGGACACCCGGTGCTCGCCGTCGGCACGAGCGGCGGCTCGGTCGCGTACTGCGATCCGCGCGACGGAGCCGGGTGGGGCCGCCCCGGTCCCCGGGGCGGCGGTCCGGTCCACGCCCTGGTCTCCCTGCCCCCGGCCACCGGGCATCTGCTGGCCGTCGCCTCCGACGACGGGGTACGGCTGTGCCACCCGCGCCGGGCGCTGTGCGCCCCGCTCCCGGACGGGCCGGGTGCGGTCCGGTCACTCGCCGTCCTGCCCGGGGACGGACCCGGCGGCGCGACCCGACTGGTCACCGGGGGCGCCGACGGCCGGATACGGCTCCGGCCGCTCGACGGCCCCGGGACGGAGAGGGCGCCGCTCGTCCTCGCGGGGCACGACGGCCCGGTGTCGGCCCTCGCGGTCCTCCCGCCCCGGCCCGGCACCGGCCGTCCTCCGCTGATCGTCAGCGCGGGGTCCCGTGACACCACCGTCCGCGTCTGGGACACGGCCGCGCACACCGAGGTGGCGCGCCTGGTCACCGGGGTGGGCGTCCACGGTCTGAGTGTCTTCGCGGCGGAGGACGGGCGGAGCGCCGGCGATGCCCCGGCCGATCCCGTGATCGTGTTCAGCGGACCCGCGGGCGCCGCGGCGGTGACCCTGGCCGGCGGGGACCGGCGCACGGCGGATGCCCCCGCCGTACGGCTCCACTAGGCTGGCCGCCCCCACTCCCGAACGCGCGTGGGGATGAACCGCGCAAGGGTTGGACCGAACGCACCTCCCCGCGCCCGCGGGGACGCACCCCTCAGCGAGCCCCCTGGATCAGACGGCCGACCGCCTCCCCGGCCCGCCGCCGGGCCCGCTCCCGCAGCCGCTCGCCCGGGTCGGAGGGCCGGGCGAAGTCCGGGGCCGGCCCGCCGGCCGCGAGCCGGTTGCACCGGGCGACCAGCCGGTGGAAACCGGCGAGCCCGTCCGGCTCCGCCGCCCCGGTCAGCCCGGCCAGCCGCTCCGTCCGCAGCCCCACGTGCTCCGCGACGGCGCCCACCAGCGAGGCCCGGACGGCTCCCCAGCCGGCGCCGAGCGCGGCCCGGTGGGCCTTGGCCACCTCGTCCCGGTGCAGCCGCTCCCCCCGGACGGTGTTGAGGGCCAGCGCGACATCGAAGAGACCCTGATGGGCCCGGTCGAAGCACCGCTCGCCGTCGGTGAACTCCGGGCAGTCGCAGCCGGTCAGCCGGGGCAGCACCGCGGCCGTCAGATGCTCCGGCCGGGCCCGGTAGGGTCTGTCGCCGGCCGAGGGCAGCGGCAGGCCCGCTCTCCCGGCCTCCGTGCGCCACCGCTCGCGGGCGTCCGCGAGCGCGGGGGAGGGGTGGTCGCCGAGACCGAAGGAGTCCATGCGGGCGGGGTTGGCCTCACCGAGCCGGCTCACCCCGGCGAGGAACGCGGCGACGCGCCGCGCCGCCCGCTCGTCCCCCGCGCCGAGGCTCTCGGTGAGCATCGCGCGCTGCTCCTCCGGCAGCACCCGGTCCCACAGTTCGAGGAGAACGGAACCGCTCCCGAGCAGCTCGGCGGCGAGCGGATTCCAGGCCGGGGCGGCGGGCAGCGCCCCCTCGTCCGGCAGGTCCACGGTGCCCCAACACCACTTGTGTGCAAGAGGAGTTGGATTCTGTGAAGGGGGCATGGGGCCTCCGCCCGGCGTGCTAGCGTCCTGGCTCATCCCAGCAGGCAATCGCAAGGGTTGGCAGAGGTTCAGATGGCATTGGCGGAAAAGCGCCCGTCCCCGGAAGGGGGCTCCCGGCCCCGGTGGGACCCGCGCGGCAGCCCGTGCGTACCGGTGCGGACCTCGGCCGGAGGGACGCGGACCCTCAGCCTCACGGACGCCCTGCGGCTGGCCGACCCCGTGCCGGGCCCGGGCCCTGATCCCGATGCCGGTCCGGGTCCCGCCCCGCCCGCCGGCTCCGGAGAGTACGCGCTGGCCGTCTCGGGGGCGACCCCGGGGGAGACCGTGGCACTCCTCGAATACCTCCTCGCCATCTGCTACCGGTCCGGCTGCTGCCCCGGGTCCGACGCCGAGTGGCGCGTCTGGGTGCGCGACGCCCACCCCCTGACCCGGGCGGCCGACTGGCTCGCCCAGGAGCGCGACGAGCACTGGGACCTCTTCCACCCCACCGAACCACTCGGGCAGAACGCCCTCCTCGCCCCCTATCTCGACGAGCGCGGCGCGGGCCCGGCCCAGCTGGTCATCGAACACGCCGGTGACTACAACCAGTTCTTCGACCACCACCATCTCGAACACCCCGTCCCGCTCGCCGCCGACGCCGCGTTCCGCGCGATGCTGACCCAGCACGCCTACGGTCCCGGCGGCCGCGCCCGGATATCCGGGAAGGACACCCTCGGGCCCGCCCTCACCAACCTGGCCGCCGGACGGCTCGCGGGCCGCGTCCGGGTCCTCGCGCTCGGCACCTCCCTCGGGGACACCCTGCGGCTCAATCTGGCACCGACCGACAGCAGACCGGCCGGCGGAGCGGCGTCCGACCACTTCAACCGCACCTGGACGGTCTCCCCGCAGCCCCGCCGGGAGTTCCGGGCCAAACCTCCGGGGCGTCCGGTCGACGGCCCCGCCGATCTCCACACACTGCTGGGACGCTCCATCCTGATGCGCCCGGCCGTCACCGCCGGCGGCGAGCCGGTCCTCGCCGGGAACGGGCAGCCGGCGGTCGACCGGGTCCTGCTGGCGGCGGGAGAGCTGCTGGCGCCGCTGCCCGGCCACTGGACGCAGGACGCCGTCTTCACCACCACGTCGACGGGCACGCGGAAACCCCTGTGGCCCTCGCCGTCCAAGGCGCTCTGGCGCGAGGCCCACGCCCTCTACGCGGCCGTCGCCGACCGGGACCCGGTGGGCCCCCGCACCGGGCTCTGGGACCGTCTCGCCGAGATGCCGCACCGGCCGGTCCAGCTCTGGGCGGTGGGGCTGCTCGCCAAGCAGACCACCGCCATCAGCTGGGTCGCCGACACCTTCCCCTTCATCCCCGGGCGCGAGGCCCATCTCCGCCAGGCCGCCGAACGGGGCTCCCTGATCGCCGACCACCTCGCGGCCTGTCTGTACAGGGCCGCCCGCGCCGCGTGGAAGGTGACGTACCCCCGTTCCAAACCCGCCGACGAGAAGGACCAGATCGCCCGCTTCGACGCCCGGCCCGAGCACTGGGCGCACACGGCGGAGCCGTTCCACGCGCTTCTCGACGACACGGCCACCGCCGGTGGCGAGGCCCGGGTGCACACGGCGCTCCGGGTGTACGCCGCCACGCTCGCGCTCGCGGCCGACCGCTTTCTCCACCACCGCCTGGAGTCCCTTCCCGCCAACTCGCGCGGCTTCCGGGCCCGCAGCGCGGCCCTCGGGGCCCTGCGGGCCGGGCTCACTGCGCCCGGAGCGCCGGACGAGCTGAAGGAGGAACCCGCATGACCATCCCCTCGGAACCGCCCGGGGAGCGGCCCGGCCCGGACTCCGGCCCCAGCCCTGTGTCCGGCCCCGGCACCGGCCCCCTGCCCGTCTCCGGCACCGGCTCCGCGTCCGGCCGCCGGCTCACGGCCTGGCTCGCCGGTCTGGTCCGGGCACGCGAGTACGGAACGCTCGCCGAGCTGCGCCGCCCCACCCTGAGCGAGAACGCCCACATCCGCGCTGGCTGGCTCGACGAATCCCGCCGCGAGGTGTTCGAGCAGGTCGCCTTCCTCTTCGCCGTCTACCACCGGGGGGCGTCCAGCCCCTCCTACGGATGGGGGAGCCTCGGCACCGCGGCCCGCGCGATCGGCACCGGCGCGCGGCGCGGCCCGGCCGATCCCGGGGCGCAGCGGCTGATGGACCGTGTCGTCGCGAGCCGCCGGCCGCCCCTGCGCCACCTCCAGCACACCATCGCCCGGCTGCGCTCCTGCGACAGACCGCCGCCCTCATGGGCCGGGCTCGCCGACGATCTCGCCCGCTGGGGCGAGCGCGACGCCCGTATCCGCTACCACTGGGCCGTCGACTTCCACGCGCCGCCCTCGCGCGGGGCCGGGCAGCGGCAGGCCACCCCGACGACCAGCGCGGCATCCGCGCCCACGGAGAGGTACGACACGACATGACCACCCACGTCGAGCCGGCCGGAGCGCAGTTCCTGTCGCTGCACCTCCTGGAGACGGTCGTGGCGGTGCTGCCCGTCCGGGACGAGAACGGCGCCCCCAAGGCCATCGTCTACGGCGGTGTGGAGCGCCATATGATCACCAGCCAGGCGCGGCGGCGCGCCGAACGGATGTATCTGCGCGACCGGGCCAACTCCGGCAGGGGCCCGCTCGCCGGACAGACCATGGGAATCCGCACCAGGGAGTGGGCGCTCATCACCGCCCGTGCCCTGGAGGCCGGGCACGGCTGGCGGAGGGACGAGGCCGTCACCACGGCCCGTGCCGTACTGGAGGCGATCGGGCTCAAGTTCGGCGACCCGGAGAAGAAGACCGTGGCGAACCTGACCCGCGTACTCGTCTTCGCCCCGGCGGACGCGGGCACCAGGATCGCCGCCCTGCTCCACGGCGCGCGCGACACCGTGACCGAGTGGACCCGGGCGTACACCGCGGCCGGGGCGGCGGCCGGACCGGCCAGGGGCGGCCGGCGGACGGCGAGGACCGGGGAAACCCCCGCCGGGGACGGCACGGACAGCGGCACGGACGGTACCTTCCCGCCGCTGCCCAGGGAGATCCGCGCCGCCGCACTGACGGCACTCGCCCCCCGCGACGCGGTCGACATCGCGCTCTACGGCCGCTTCCTGGCCGAGATCGCCGACTCGCCGAACGTCGACGGAGCGATCCAGAGCAGCCACGCCTTCACCGTCCACGAGGCCGAGCACACGGACGACTTCTACGCCGCGGCCGACGACGCCAAGCTCGACCGCAGAAGCAACGCCCTGGACTATCTGGACGCCGCCGACGACGCGGGCGCCGGCATGACCGGATACCAGTCGCTCATCTCCGGCACCTTCTACCGGCACGCGGTCCTCGACCGCCGTGAACTGCGGGTCAACCTCCGCGCCGCGGGCATGTCCGAGGCGGAGGCGGAGACGGCGGCCGTCGCCGCCGAGTCGGAGTTCGTCCGCGCCTTCGTGAACGCCTTCCCCCGGGCCAAGAAGAACTCGACCGCCTCCACCGGGACCCTGCCCGCGCTGGTGCTGGCCTTCGAGGGCGATCGCCCCTTCAACTACGCGGCGGCGTTCCAGAAGCCCATCGACGAGGCGGCGGAGAGCGTCCCGGCCGGGGAGGCCGCCGTCCGCCGGCTGCTCCGGCACCACGAGTTCGTCCGGGGGCGCCGGGACGACATCTCCGCCGGCCGGCTCCTCACCTACGACCCCTCCGTCGACGCCGTCCTGCGGGAGCTGGGCGTCGACAGCGTCTCCTCCGTGGAGGGGCTCACCCCGTGACGGCGCACGTCCTGCTGATCCGGCTCGCCGCGCCGCTCCAGTCCTGGGGGACCGTGTCCCGCTTCTCCCGGCGCGACACCCACAGCCGGCCGACGAAATCCGGGGTCATCGGCCTGTGCGCCGCCGCGCTCGGCCGCGCCCGCACCGACTCCCTCGACGATCTCGCGTCGGCCCGGTTCGGCGTCCGCGCGGACCGGCCCGGCACCCCGGTCCGCGACTACCACACCGTCGGCGGCGGCGGGTACCCGATCAGACCGCGCGACCTCATCACCGACCACCGCCGCGCCGCCGCGCTCTCCACCGCGCCGGCCGCGAGCGGCACGGGCGACGCCTTTGGGCACCATGGACTCGCCCAGTGGTACGGCGCGCCCAAGTACATCGGCGCCGACCCCTCATCCGGGACCCTGGTCTCCGCGCGGCCGGTCCGCGGAGCGCTCCTCACCGAGCGCTGGTATCTGGCCGATGCGGCGTTCGTCGCCGCCCTGGAGCACCCGGACCGCGATCTCCTCGCCGCTGTCGCCCATGCCCTGGAACACCCCCGGCGTCTGCTGTGGCTCGGCCGCAAGTCCTGTCCGCCATCGGGCGGCCTCGCCGGGCCGCTGACCGGCCGCACCATCGAGGAGGCCTTCGAGGGGACCGCGCTGCTCCCCTCCCACGACGGGAACGGAACCGGGCCCGCCGGCCGCCCCTGGGCCTGGATCGAACCCGGGCCGGGCGCCACGGCCGGGACACCCGTGCGGGACCAGCCCGTCTCCTTCGACCCGGAGCGGCGCTCCCACTCCGTCCGCTGGGAGACCCGCACCCGGGTCACGATCACCGACACCGCCGCCGAATGGGACATCATTCCGTGACCAGGACCGCCGCAGCCGCCCGCTTCGTCGCCACGCACAGCGTGCTGACCCTGGACGCCCGCCACCCCTACGCGGCCAAGTCGCTCATCGACGCCCAGGACATGCACCGGACCGTGATGAACGGCTTCCGGGGATGGGTCGACAACGGCAGCCGGGACGCCCGCGCCCAGATGGGCGTCCTGTCGACCTGGTCCGTGGATCTGCGGGCCGCCGTCCTCGTCCTCGTGGTGCAGTCACGGGTGCCGGGCGACTGGTCGGCCGTTCCCCGTGCCGCGCTCACCGGACGGCCGCGGGTCATCACGGTGGACCGCACCTTCCGGGCCGGCGACAGCCTGACCTTCCGTACCGTCGTCAATCCCACCCACAGCCGGCCGGTGAGCGGCGCGAACGGTGCCCGAGCCCGGGGCAAGCGGGTCGCCCACACCCGGCCCGACCACGTCAGGAACTGGTTCGCGCGCCGGCTCCAGGCCGACGGCGAACCCCGGAGCGCGCCCGACGGCCTCGTCCGTATCGGTGCCACGGCGGACCCCGAGGACCTCGGTGTCCGCATGCTTCCCACGGTCACGAGCCCCGCACCCCACCAGGGGCTGCTCATCGCCCGTGCCGAGATCCGCGGCACCCTGACCGTCACCGACCCGGCCGCCCTGGTCGAGGCGCTGACCCACGGCATCGGCCACGCGCGCGCCTACGGGTGCGGTCTGCTGCTGACCCGCTGACCCGCCGGGCGGCCGGAACGGCATCGGACGAGCGGGAAAGCGGGAACGCGGGAGCCGCACCGGAGGAGGATCAGAAGGGCATACGGCGCCGGGCCCGGCGACCCGCCGAGCCGCTGCGGCCGACGGCACGGGAACTGCTGTGGAAGGGCTTGCTCAGCAGCCTGCCCAGAACGCCCGGCGCCTTGCCCCCGGCACGCGCCCCGAGGCCCAGGGAACGCTGGGTGCCGCGTTCGGGGTGGCGGGAGAAACGCGGGATGAAGAAGGCCAGCACGGCCAGGACCACACAGACGGCAATCACGGCGACGATTATCATGGGCTCTCCCTCAATTGATGTGATGCCCCACGGGTTCCCCGTCACGCCGCCCGCATGCGTTCCGTGACACCCGGAGCGCCGGGAGGGGATTGCCCGCGGGGCTTCTCACCAGGCGGGGGAGGGATTCACAGAAAACGGCGGATGGGGACCACCGCGGCCTCCCGCAGCCGCTGCGCCGCGGAACGCCGCCCCCAGCGGTCCCGGTCGATCATTTCGCTCACGCGCAGATCCTCGTCGAAGTGCCGATCGAGCGTGGCGGTGAATTCCTCGTCCAGGACGGTGAGCATGATTTCCTCGTCATGGTCCAGGGAGCGCCGGTTGACATTGGTGGAGCCGACCAGGGCGGCCACCCGGTCAACGGTAATGATCTTCGCGTGCATCATGGTCGGCTGATACTGGAAGACCTTCACTCCGCAGTCGAGAAGTTCCTGGTAGAAATTCTGTCCGCTCAACTGGCAGACCCTTTTGTCGGTATGGGGACCGGGCAGCAGAATCTCCA
Organism: Streptomyces sp. NPDC001985; assembly: GCF_040296845.1. NCBI lineage: Bacteria > Bacillati > Actinomycetota > Actinomycetes > Kitasatosporales > Streptomycetaceae > Streptomyces > Streptomyces sp. NPDC001985. Next base: position 2,471 of record NZ_JBEOYB010000029.1, on the reverse strand, counting down.
CTTCGACGCCGCGCCGGGCCGCCGCGCAGAGCAGACCGATGAAATAGGCGTCCGGAGCGAAGTACGCGGTGGCCAGCCGGAGGCGTTCCTGGGCGGACTCGATCACCACCCGCAGCAGGGTCTGCATGTCCTGCCAGCCGAAACTGGCCGAACCCCGGACGACCTGCACCACCGCGTCGCCCTGAGTGCGGTGATCGGTGAAGCGGTCGCGGGTGTCGAAGAGGGTGTCGTGGCACTCCGCCCAGTTCTGGGCGAACGCGGCGGCGATGCCGTCCACGGCGGGGCCGCGCACCTGGACATGGGTGTCGCGCCACTCCGTCTCGTCGCGGGCGTCCCCGCACCACTCCTCGGCGATCCCCACACCGCCGGTGAACGCCGTCTCCTCGTCCACCACCAGCACCTTCCGGTGACAGCGGTGGTTCTGCTTGAGCGGGGAGAGATAGAGCGGCTTGCGGAACCACGCGATCTCGGCGCCGGCCCGTTCCATCAGATCGAGCAGATCCTTCTCGATGAGCCTGCTGCCGAATCCGTCGAGCAGCAGCCGTACCCGCACACCGGCGCGGGCCCGGTCGGCGAGCGCCTCGGCGAACTGGCGGGCGATCTCACCGCGCCAGTACACGAACGTCATCATGTCCACGGTGTGCTCGGCGCCCCGGATGCCCCGCAGCATCGCCGCGAAGATCTCGTCCCCGTTCCGCAGCGGCAGCAGTGCGTTCCCCTCGGTGGCGGCGATGCCGATCAGCCGCTCCAGACGGCGCCGCATTCTCTTTCCGCGCTCCGCCAGAACCAGATCCGGCGAGGTGGTTCCGGCGGGATGCTCCGATGTGTCGCGGGGGTTCGCCATGGCTCTCCTCGGCCGGTGAAGAGAGAGACCCCGGGCGTCCGGCACCGCCGAGGCGTGCCGACTGTACACACGCTCGGCGGTCAGGGGTAGCGCGGTCCCGGCGGCGGCAATCGTGACCTTCTCCCGGGAGCGGCGGGATGGTACCCGAATCCCCGTGCGTCCGTTTTCCGGGGTGGCGGGACCGAATATCCCGGCAATGGTCCGCGACCGAAAGGAAGCGGGAGGCAGGCCCCCTTTCCGGAGGGGCGGAACGCGGAGGCCCCGCGGTCCGGCGGGGGCGCCGAGACCCCGGCGGGGCGGTCGGCCGCGGCCCTGTCGGCGGCGGGTCGTAGGGTCTGCGGTATGGACATCGATCAGCTGAACGGTGTGGGCGCACAGCCGCAGTCCGGCGTGCAGTGGTACTACGCGCAGTACGCCGAGGCCCTGGCCGGGCGGTACGAGAGCCTCGGCTTCGACGCGCTGTACGAAGAGGTGCTGGCCTGGCTGCCGGCCCCGCCCGCCAGGGCCGCCGACATCGGCGCCGGGTCCGGGCGGGACGCCGCGGCGCTGGCCCGGCTGGGATACCGGGTGACGGCCGTGGAGCCGGTGCGCGAGATGCGGGAGATATCGGCGCGGCTGCACCCCGAGGAGATGGTCCGGCTGGCGGACGCGCTCCCGGAGCTGCCCGGGGTGACGGGCCCCTTCGAGCTGCTGCTGCTCTCCGCCGTGTGGATGCATCTGGACCGGGACGAGCGGCCGGTCGCCATGGCCCGGCTCGGCGGGCTGCTCACCGGTGGTGGCCGGATGGTGGTCACCCTGCGGCACGGAGAGCCGCCGCGCGACCGGCGGATGTTCGATGTGCCGGCCGACGAGACCATCGCCCTCGCCGCGTCGTGCGGTCTGCGCCTGGTGCACCGCGGCGGCGGTGAGGACCGCCTCGGCCGGGACGAGGTGCACTGGAGCCGGCTGGTCTTCGAGAAGGCGGGACAGCTCCCGGCCGCCCCGCTCGCTCCCCGGGGGTAGCCCCGCCGCCCGCTCACCCCTCCTGAGCCGCTCCCGGAGCCGGCCCGGAGGGTGCCGGAGGTGTCCTCGTCCCGCGCGCCGCGCCGGGCACCCGCCGCGGCGCGCGGTGAGCGGGTCAGACGCCGATGCCGCGGCCGTCCTCGCGCCAGACGGCGACGACCGAGGGCCGGACGAGTCTGCCGGGGCCGTCGGGCCAGGTGCTCGCGGGGTTCTCGACCGACGCGCCGTCGATCTCGCCCGGGTGCTGCACGGCGATCACCACCCGGCGCTCCTGGATCACCGGACCACAGGTCTCCGCGCCCACCGGGACGGTGAGGAACTGCTTCAGCTCACCGCGCCGCTCGCCGTGGGTCGCCACCCCGAAGAGGCCGTCGTTCGAGCCCAGTTTATTGCCGTCGGTGGAGATCCAGAGGTTGCCGTGGGGGTCGAAGGCGACATTGTCCGGGCAGGAGATCGGGCTGACCCTCTCCTTGGGGAAGCCCGCGAAGTAGGTGGACGGGTCCTGGGGGTCGCCGGCGACCAGGAAGAGCCGCCAGGCGAAGCCGTCGCCCGCCGGGTCGTCCCAGTTCTCCGCCAGCTCCAGGATCTGGCCGTGCTTGTTGAGATTCCGCGGATTGGCCTCGTC